>NZ_JBHYHC010000162.1:0-19857 GCF_042738955.1 Umezawaea sp. NPDC059074 | reverse complement strand
CTCTTTCGTCTTGTCAAGGCTGGAAAGACGCCTTGACAAGACGAAAGAGGGTGGGGGCGCAAAAACAATCGGGGGCTGCCAGGGTTGGGGGTTGAAAGACCCTGCCGGCACGGTGCGGTTTTGGTGCGGTGCGAGTGCCGGCCGGGGGCCGGAAGATAGAGAGCAGTTCCGATCGGTGCGAGTAAGGGTCGGGTCGAGTTGGTCACGGGGCCCAGTTGGGGGCGGGCTAGTCCAGCCAGCCAGGCAGCCCAGCCCCGCATCGCCCCGGTCCGGTTCCAACTCTCGCCTCACCCCGCCTCGCCTCGCCTCACCCCGGCTCGCCCCGGCTCGGCTCGGGCCCCACTCCGCTCCGGCCCGGCCCCGCTCCGGGCCCGCTCCGGCCTGGCCTCGCTCTGATCCAACTCCGGCTCGGCTCGCCAAGCCCTCCCCGCTAAGCCCTCGACCCAGTCCAGCCCTGTCCTAGCCGTAGCCCCGGCCGGGCCCCCGTTCCGCTCCGGTCCAACTTCTCCTCGGCTCTCCCTGGCCTTCCTTGGCCCTCTCCAGCCTGGCCCTCCCGGCCAGCCCCGCCCTGCCCTAGCTCAGTCCCCAATCCAGGCTGGCCCAGTCCAGCCCAGTCCTGGCCTCGTCCGCTCCGGCCCAGCTCAGGCCCGCCCTGCCCCGTCCCGGCCCAACCCGGCCCGACCCCGCCCAATCCGGCCCAGCTAGGCCCTGCCCCGGTCCAACTCCGGCTCTGCTGGCCCTGGCCCTGGCAGCCGCGTCCTGGCCAGCCGCGTTCTGCCCCAACCCGGCCCGGCCTAACCCGGCTCAGCTCAGTCCTGGCACCAGCCCTGCCCAGCCTGGTCCTAGCCCCGCTCCGGCTAGCCCTGTCTCGCTCCATCTCCAGTTCGGTCCGGCTAGCCCTCCCCTCCCCAGTTCGCCCAGTCCAGCCCGGCTTGGTCCAGCGCGGCCCGGCCCAGGCCAGTCCGGCCCCAGCCCCGGCCGAACCCGCTCCAGCCCTCGCCCCGGCCCTGGTCCCAGTCCCCGCCCCAGCCCAGGTCTCAGGGCGGGTGGGGGTGGGTGTCTGGATGCTGGTTGGGCCTCCGGACTGGTTTGGGGGTTTTGTCTGGTTCTGTGGTTTGTTCTGGCTGGTGGGAAGTGTTTTGAGGGGTTTGGTGTTGGGACAGTCGTGCAGAAAACTGTCCTGACCTCCGGTGGTGTTCGGCTGGTGGTTCGTGAAGCCGGGCCCGTCGACGCTCCCGCTGTGGTGTTGGTGCACGGGTGGGCTCAGTCCGGGGAGGCCTGGGGGGAGGTTCCCGGGTTTCGGACTTTCGCCCTTGATCTTCGGGGGCATGGGGAGTCCGAGGTTCCTCCTGGTGGGTATCGGGATTCTGCGGTGTGGGCCGCTGATCTGGCTGCTGTGCTTGCTCATGTCGGGCGGCCCGCGACGGTGGTCGGCTGGTCGTACGGTGGGTTGGTGGTCGCGGATTACCTGCGCGTGCACGGGACCCGCCTGGTTGAAGGGCTGGTGCTGGTGGGGGCGATCACGGAGATCGGGCGTGGGCGGGCCGGTGGGGCTGTCGGTCCTGTCATGCGGGAGGCGTTGCCCGGTGCGTTGACGGACGACGTGGCGTTGGCGCGGTTCTGTGCGCGGATGGCGCCGTCGTTGCCTGCCTCGACCGTTGAGCGGCTCACGGCCGCCGCGCTGCGGGTGCCGCATCGGGTGCGGGCCGAACTCTTCGCGCGGGACGTCGGTAGTGGCGAAGTTCTTTCCGCCGTGGACGTGCCCGCGATCGTGGTGCACGGTTCTGACGACGAAGTGGTCTCGCCCTCTGCCGCCGACCACGCCGCGACGATGATCCCCGGAGCCGAGTTGATGGTGATCCCCGACACCGGGCACCTGCCGTTCCTCGAACGGCCCGCCGTGTTCCTCGAGGCGCTGGCGAAGGTGGCCCGGTGAAGCGGGTCGCGGTGCTCTCGGTGCACACGTCGCCGCTGGAGCAGCCCGGAACCGGCGATGCGGGCGGGATGAACGTGTACATCGTGCAGACGGCCACGCGGATGGCCGCGCAAGGTGTCGAGGTGGAGATCTTCACCCGTGCGACGTCCTCGGGGCTGGCGCCGGTGGTGCAGATGGCTCCTGGGATCAAGGTTCGGCACGTGGTGGCCGGGCCGTTCGAGGGGTTGGGCAAGGAGGAACTGCCTGGGCAGTTGTGCGCGTTCACGGCCGGGGTGTTGCGGGCCGAGGCGCGGCACGAGCCGGGGTACTACGACGCGATCCACTCGCACTACTGGCTGTCCGGGCAGGTGGGGTGGCTGGCCCGTGAACGGTGGGGCGTGCCGTTGGTGCACACCGCGCACACGTTGGCCAAGGTCAAGAACGCCGCGTTGGCCGACGGGGACACGCCCGAACCCCGGATGCGGGTCATCGGTGAGGAGCAGGTGGTCGAGGAAGCCGATCGGCTGGTCGCCAACACCGACGTCGAGGCGGCCGAGCTGGTGAAGCTGTACGACGCCGCGCCGGAGAAGGTGCTGACGATCCCGCCCGGTGTCGACCTGGAGCGGTTCACGCCGGGCGATCGGGACGCCGCGCGGGCCTCGCTGGGGTTGCGGGCCGATCAGGTCGTGCTGGCGTTCGTGGGGCGGATCCAGCCGTTGAAGGCGCCGGACGTGTTGCTGCGGGCCGCCGCCGAACTGCTGGTGCGGGACCCGTCGTTGCGGTCGCGGCTGGTGGTGCTGGTGGTCGGCGGGCCGTCGGGCAGCGGGCTGGAGCAGCCTCGGGCGCTGCAACTGCTGGCCGAGGAGCTGCGGATCGACGACGTGGTGCGGTTCCTGCTGCCGGTGTCGGGTGACGCGCTGGCGCGGGTGTACCGGGCCGCGGACGTGGTGGCTGTGCCGAGCTACAACGAGTCGTTCGGGCTGGTGGCGCTGGAGGCGCAGGCCTGCGGGACGCCGGTCGTGGCGGCGGCCGTCGGCGGGTTGCCGGTGGCCGTGCGGCACGGTGTGTCGGGCTGCCTGGTGAACGGGCACGACCCCGCCGAGTGGGCGCGGGTGCTGGGGCACGTGGCGCTGGACCCCGGTCGTCGGGCCGAGCTGGCGGGCAACGCGGTCGCGCACGCGCGACGATTCTCCTGGGAACGCACGACCGACACGCTGTTGGCCGCGTACTCCGATGCGCGCAACGCGTTCCAACGGGAGGTCCACCGGTGATCGAGTCGGTCATCCAGTCCACATTGGACGCGCAGGAACTGGCCTACGAGCACAAGGAACCGAACAAGTTCTTCGTGACCCTGCCGGGGACCAAGAAGCTCCAGACCAACTGCTGGCTGGTGGTGGGGCGGCACGCGCTGCTGGTCGAGGCGTTCGTCTGCCGCAAGCCCGACGAGGCGCACGAGGCCGTGTACCGGTTCCTGCTGCGCCGCAACGCGAAGCTCTACGGCGTGCACTACACCGTGGACACCGAGGGCGACATCTACCTGGTCGGCCGGATCGGGCTGCACGCCGTGACGCCGGACGAGCTGGACCGCGTGCTGGGGCAGGTCGTGGAAGCGGCGGACGGCGACTTCAACACGCTGCTGGAGATCGGTTTCGCCGGGGCCATCCAGCGCGAGTGGGACTGGCGGGTGTCGCGCGGCGAGTCGCTGGCGAACCTCCAGGCCTTCCGGCACCTGGTGAACGAGGCCTGATCGTGACCAGGAAGGCGCAACTGCCCGCCTGAGCCCTTCCGTCTACCCCCTGCGACCACGGGGCGACAGGAGGGGAATCAGCGATGAGCAGACGGGTGCTGGCGGTCACGGCGCTGGCGTTGGTGGCGTTGGCGGGGTGTTCGTCCACGGGCTCCATGAGCTCCAGCGGTGGCGCGGAGGTGGCGGCCCCCGCCGTCCCGCCCGCCCAGCCGGGCGGCGTGGCGAAGGACAGCGCGGGCACGGCGCAGCAGCCGGACTCCGTGGCGACGAACCGGCAGCTGGTGCGGACGGCGCAGGTCGACCTGCGCGGCGACGACGTGAGCGGGGCGCTGGTGAAGGTCAAGGACCTCACCACGCGCGAGGGCGGGTACGTCGGGCAGGAGAACTCCAGCGCGAGCATGGGCTCGTTGACGCTGCGAGTGCCCGCGGACCGGATGGACGCGGTGCTGAAGGGGCTCGGCGAGGTCGAGGGCACGACCGTCGTGCGGCGCGAGACGAAGTCGGAGGACGTGACCGAGCAGGTCGTGGACGTCGAGTCCAGGCTGTCCACGCAGCGCGCGAGCGTGGACCGCGTGCGGGCGCTGCTGGAGCGGGCCGGGACGACCTCCGAGATCACCCAGATCGAGGGCGAGCTGACCAAGCGGCAGACCGACCTGGAGTCGATGCAGCGCCGCTACGACGCGCTCAAGGGGCAGGTGGCCCAGTCGACGATCACCGTCTCCGTCCGCCAGGGCCCCGCGCCCGCGGCCGAGGAGGAGAAGCTGGGCTTCCTGGGGGCGCTCGGCTCGGGTTGGAACGCGCTGCTGGAGGCGTTGCGGGTGGTGGTCGTGGTGATCGGCGCGGTGCTGCCGTTCGCGGTCGTCCTGCTCCCCGTAGGGGTGCTCTGGTACCTCCGGCGGCGACGTCGGACGGTGAAGATCACACCCGAGGCGTCAGCCAATTGAGTCACGTTTCCTGACGGAAAAGCTACTCAGAGCAATACGCGGGGGAAGCGCGGGGCGGTCCGGGAGAGAGGGGGAGTCACAACTCGGACCACCCCGCGTTGATTCCCCGCTGAAACGGACATCGGGCGGGGGGAGCCCGGAAGTCCAGCGGGCCGCGGTTCGACGGGGGGTTTGCGAACCGCGAGGTTCCCTGCGCGGCTCGTGGAGTGCGTGGGAGCCGAGCCGCGAAGGCCCTGCCAACTTCGCAGATCGGGCACGGCCACCACAAGGTCAACCACTACTCCATTCGAGTGCTATTGATCTGAGTCGGTAACGTCTCGGTACGTCTTGACCTCGGCTGTGGCGTGACTCACGATGACGCGATCAGGGTCGACCGCCGATCGAATGAGGCAGCCGAATGGTCTTCCGCAGTCCGTTCCCCGACGTCGTGGTTCCGGACGTCTCCTTGCACGAGTTGCTGTTCGCGAACGTGGCCGAACGCGCCGATCAGCTCGCCCTGATCGACGGCACGTCCGGCGCCGAGATGACCTACGGGCAGCTCGCGGGAGCGATCGACCGGCTCGCCGCGGCGCTCGCCGAGAGGGGGATCGGCAAGGGCGACGTGGTGGGCATCCTCAGCCCCAACACGCCGTACTACGCGGTCGTCTTCCACGGCATCCTGCGCGCGGGCGCCACCGCCACCACGATCAACGCGCTCTACACGGCGAACGAGGTGGCCAGCCAGCTGGCCGACGCGGGCGCCAAGATGCTGTTCACGGTCTCCGTGCTGCTCCCCAACGGTTGGCCCGCGGCCCAGCAGATCGGTCTCACGGCGGACGACGTGGTCGTCCTCGACGGAGCCGAGGGCCACCCGAACCTGCCGCAGCTCCTGGCGAGCACCGGCCCCGTGCCGGAGGTGTCGATCGACCCGGCCGAGGACGTGGCCGTGCTGCCGTACTCCTCGGGCACCACCGGCAAGGCCAAGGGCGTGATGCTCACGCACCGCAACCTGGTCGCCAACATCGTGCAGTCCGACCCGATCATCCGGATCGGCGGCCACACCCGCATCCTCGCCGTGCTGCCGTTCTTCCACATCTACGGCATGCAGGTCCTGATGAACAACGGCCTGTACGTCGGCGCGACCGTGGTGACGATGCCGCGCTTCGACCTGCCGGAGTTCCTGCGCGTCATCGCCGAGCACCGCACCGACCGCGTCTACATCGCGCCCCCGGTCGCCGTGGCGCTGGCCAAGCACCCGCTGGTGGACCAGTTCGACCTGTCCGCCATCGACACGATCTTCTCCGGCGCGGCCCCGCTGGACGTCGACCTGGCCGCCGCCGTCCGCAAGCGCTTGGGCTGCAAGGTGTTGCAGGGCTACGGCATGACGGAGATGAGCCCCGTCAGCCACGCCATCCCCGAGGGCCGCGACGACATCTCCGTGGGCACCGTGGGCGTCATCTACCCGAACATGGAGAACCGCTTCGTCGACCCCGCCACCGGCGAGGACGTGGGCGTGGGCGAACGCGGCGAACTCTGGTGCCGCGGCCCGAACGTGATGAAGGGCTACCTCAACAACGAGGAAGCCACCGCCGCGACCCTCGACGCTGACGGCTACCTGCACACCGGCGACGTGGCGATCATCGACGCGGACGGCATCGTCACGATCGTCGACAGGGTCAAGGAACTCATCAAGTACAAGGGCTACCAGGTCCCCCCGGCGGAACTGGAAGCCGTCCTCCTCACCCACCCGCAGATCGCCGACGCCGCGGTCGTGGGCGTCCTCGACGCCGACGGCGAGGAAGTCCCGAAGGCCTTCGTCGTCCGCCAAGCGGGCGCCGAAGACCTCGACGCCGCGGGCGTGATGACCTTCGTCGCCGAACGCGTGGCCCCGCACAAGAAGGTCCGCGTGGTGGAGTTCATCGAAGCCATCCCGAAGTCCGCGGCGGGCAAGATCCTGCGGAAGGACCTCCGAGCACGGGAGAAGTCCGGCTCGTAGTTCTTGGGTGGTGAACGGCCCCCGGCGAGTTTCGCCGGGGGCCGTTTCGCGTCCCCCCATTGGGGTGAACCGGCGGAATTCGGTAACGCCGGTGCCGACCCTGCGCGATTCGTTCATGACTGCTCCGGGGAGAGGCCATGATTCGAGTTCGAGGCGCGATCGGCGTTGTTCTCTGCGCGATTTCCCTGACCGCCTGTTCCGGCGTGACGTCGGGTTCTCCTGTTCCCGTGAGCGGTGCGGTGACGACTACCGCCCCGCCGACAACCGTCACCACGGTGTCCACCGCGGGTTTCGACCGCAAGGTTTGCGCAGGTGAGGACGGGTTGGCGCAGCGCGGGCAAGGTTTTTACCCCACCTACCGGCAATTGATGCAAAGTGGCGGGAAGGGGATGTCCATCTCCCCGGTCGAACTGGCCGCTCAACTCGCGGGGCTGACCACCGTCGCGGCCGAAGGTGACGGGATCGACGGGTCGGCGATTGTCGATCAGGCCGGTTCCGATATCCGACTTCCCGTTTCCACGATGATTCGCGACGCCGATCGGTTGGCCCAGCACTACGCCGATGTCGCCAAGGGCGGGTTGTCCGCGAACTCGGACATGACACCGATCATCACGTCGTTCACCAACGCGCTGGTCGCGTGCACCAGGGCGGGCTACCAGCCGACGTGGTTCAAGCCCGAGGAGCTCGTGCGGAAGTAGGTGCGCGCTCGCCGCGTCCGGTGCTACGGTCGAAGTGCACGGAGTGCGGCGTCGGAACGCTTCGTGTGTCTCCACTCCCGTGGCGCGCCCGGTTTTGTCGTGCGCGAGGAGTGTGTTGTGGACAGTCCAATCCTGGTTGTCGGTGCCCGTGGTGGTGTCGGGCGGCACGTCGTTGAGCAGTTGGTGGCCGCCGGGCGGTCCGTGCGGGCCTCGGTGCGGGATCTTGGCAAGGCTGATCTGCCCGACGGGGTCGAGGTGGTGGTCGCTGATCTCACCCGGCCCGACAGCTTGAAGGCCGCGATGGACGGTGTGGCCGACGTTTTCGTCTACGCGCCGACGCAGGGTGCGGACGGGCTTGTCGGGGCTGCGCGGAGTGCTGGGGTTGAGCACGTCGTGTTGTTGTCGTCCGGGAGTGTGTTGTTGCCCGACGTGGTTGGCAACGCGATCGCGGAGGAGCACCGGGCGGTGGAGGAAACCCTTGCCGCGTCCGGGTTGCGGTGGACTCCCGTTCGGCCGTTGGTGCTGGCGAGCAACGCGCTCAACTGGGCGAAGTCGATCAAGGGGCGAGGTGTCGTGCGGTTGGTGCGCCCCGCTGCCGCGACGGCTCCTGTGCACGAGCGGGACATCGCGGCGGTGGCCGTCGTGGCGTTGCTGGGTGGCCACGAGCGCGTGAGCGATCTGCTGACCGGGCCCCACCTGTTGTCGCAGGAGCAGCAGGTGGAGGTGATCGGCGAGGCTCTCGGCACGGTCGTTCGCATCGAGGAGTTGTCCGAGGCGCAGGCGCGGTCGGCGTTCGACGGGGACCGGGTCGAGGCGATCCTGGAGTTCCTGCGCGGTGCGGAGGCCGGGCGGTCGCCCGCCACGGGGACCGCCGCGGCGGTGCTGGGGCGTCCGCCCGCGACCTTCGCCGAGTGGGTTGCCGACCACCTGGCCGAGTTCCGCTGACGCTGACGTGGTGTCAGGCCGTCGCCTTCCTGGCGGCGGTCGCCCGGTGCGCGATGGCCTCGGCGAAGCCGGGGACCAGCAGGCCCGCGGTGTCGGCGGCGGCGGTGATGATCTCGTCCTCGGTGAGGTTCAGGTCCTGGGAGCCCATGACGGCCAGGTTGGCGCTCATCAACGCCATCCGGATCTTCAGCAGCTCCAGCGGTGGCGCCTCGGGGTCGACCAGGAGCGCCGAGACGCGCTGCATCCGGTCGAGGCCACCACCGCCCTTCGGCATCAGTTCGCGCAGGGACGCCTGGTTGGCGAGGGCGAACCTGGCGAAGCCCAGGCCGTCGTCGACGACGAGGCCGAACCAGCCCGCGACGACCTCGGCCGCGCGCTCGGGCGTGCGCGGCTGGGACTCGGCCCACGCGATCAGCTTGTCCAGGGTCGCCACGCGCTCCTCGAACAGGCTGCGGACGATCGCCTCCTTGCTGTCGAAGTGGTAGTAGAGCGCGGCTTTGGTGATGTCCAGCCGTTCGGCGATCTCCCGCATCGACGTGGACTCGTACCCCTGGACGGTGAAGAGCTCCAAGGCCACGCGCCGGATGTCGGCTCGGCGGTCGTCCCCCGTCTTGCGCCGCTGGGTCATGCGTTGCCCTCCCTTCTGTCCGATTTGCCGTTGTGCGCAGCATAGCGGTTGCTTACCTGCCGGTCAGTAAGTACTCTCTGACCGACCGGTAAGTAAGTTGTGCCTTTCGTGAAGGAAACGCGCGATGACGACAGAAGCCGCCCCCGCACCGGGCGCGCCCGCTCGGTTCACGCACCGGCAGATCATGGTCACGATGAGCGGTCTCGTCATCGCGATGCTGCTGGCGATGCTGGACAACATGATCGTCGCGCCCGCGCTGCCGACGATCGTGGGAGACCTCGGTGGACTGAGCCACCTGGCCTGGGTCACCACCGGCTACGTGCTGGCCTCGACGGCGTCCACGCCCATCTGGGGCAAGCTCGGCGACCTGTTCGGCCGCAGGATCACGTTCATCTCGTCCGTCGTGGTGTTCCTCGGCGGCTCCGCGCTCGCCGGGATGTCGCAGAACATGGGCGAGCTGATCGCGTTCCGCGCGATCCAGGGCCTCGGCGCGGGCGGCCTGATGGTCGGCGTGCTGGCCGTGATCGGCGAGATGATCCCGCCGCGCGAGCGCAGCAAGTACATGGGCCTGATGATGGCCGTGATGCCCGTCGCGATGATCGGCGGACCGCTCGCGGGCGGCTTCATCACGGACAACTTCTCCTGGCGCTGGGCGTTCTACGTGAACCTGCCGCTGGGCGCGGTCGCGCTCGTCGTCTGCTGGTTCACCCTCGCCAAGCTGCCGCGCGGCACCGGCAAGGCGAAGATCGACTGGCTCGGCGCGGGCCTGCTGACCGTGTGGATCACCTCGCTGGTGTTGATCACCAGTTGGGGCGGCACGCAGTACGACTGGTCGTCGCCGCAGATCCTCGGCCTGATCGTGCTGACCGTCGCGGCCTTCATCGCGTTCGTCGTGGTGCAGCGCCGGGTCGCCGAGCCGATCATGCCGCTGCGCGTGTTCGGCAACGTCAACTTCAACCTGTCCGGCGGCCTGGCGTTCATCTCCGGGTTCGCGATGTTCGGCGCCGTGACGTTCCTGCCGCAGTTCCAGCAGTTCGTCCAGGGCTCGTCGGCCACGAACAGCGGGCTGTTGTTGATGCCGATGATGATCTCGGCGATGGTCGTCTCGTTGGCCAGTGGCCAGGTCATCAGCCGGACGGGCCGGTACAAGGTGTTCCCGATCGTCGGGGCGGCACTGCTGACCACCGCGCTCGGCCTGTTCTCCACGATCGACGTCGACACCAGCAAGACGACCACCGCGCTGTACATGGTGATCCTCGGCGCGGGCATGGGCTGCCTGATGCAGACGTCCACGTTGATCGCGCAGAACAGCATCGAGGTGCGGGACATCGGCGCGGGCACCGGCGCGTCGACGTTCCTGCGCAACATGGGCAGCTCGCTCGGCGTCTCGCTGCTGGGCGCGCTCTACACCAACTCGCTGACGGACTCCCTGTCCGGCGGCGGCGCGGCCCTGCCCGGCGAGGCGAACCAGATGACCCCCGCCGTGCTGAAGTCCTTGCCCGAGGCGGCCCAACGGGTGTTCCAGGCGGCCGTCACGGACGGCGTCACGGTCCTGTTCGCCGTCGCGGCCTGTGTCGCCGCGGTGGGGGTCGTGGTGGCGCTGTTCATCCGCCAGGTGCCGCTCCGCGGCCACGTGAAGGCGGAGGACGTCGTCGCCGCGGAGGTCTGACCCGGTGTGGCGCCGCACTCGCCCCGTTCGCGGGTGCGGCGCCACCCCTTAGGCTGGCCGCATGTCTGTGGGAACGCTGGTGCTGCTCCGCCACGGCGAGAGCGTGTGGAACGCCGAGAACCTGTTCACCGGCTGGGTGGACGTGCCCCTGTCGGAGAAGGGGGTCGCTGAGGCCAAGCGCGGTGGTGAGCTGCTGAAGGCCGCCGGTGTGCTGCCGGAGGTGTTGCACACCTCGTTGCTGCGCCGTGCGATCTCGACGGCGAACCTCGTCCTCGACGCCGCCGACCGCCACTGGATCCCGGTGAAGCGGGACTGGCGGCTCAACGAGCGGCACTACGGGGCGTTGCAGGGCAAGAACAAGAAGCAGACGCTGGAGGAGTTCGGCGAGGAGCAGTTCATGCTCTGGCGCCGGTCCTACGACACCCCGCCGCCGCCCATCGAGCCCGGCACCGAGTTCAGCCAGGACGCCGACCCGCGCTACGCGGACCTCGGCCCCGACCTGCCGCTGACCGAGTGCCTGCTCGACGTGGTCAAGCGGATGATCCCGTACTGGGAGTCGGCGATCGTGCCCGATCTGCGCGCGGGCAAGACCGTGCTGGTCACGGCGCACGGCAACTCGCTCCGCGCGCTGGTGAAGCACCTCGACGGGATCTCCGACGACGACATCGCCGGCCTCAACATCCCGACCGGCATCCCGCTGCGCTACGACCTCGACGAGGCCCTCCAGCCCCTCAAGGCGGGCGGCACGTACCTCGACCCCGACGCGGCCGCCGACGCCATCAAGGCCGTCGCCAACCAGGGGCGTTAAACAAGGCCCAGTTCACGGGCCCGCGCTCCCGCCTGGAAGCGGGACGTGGCGCCCATGGCGGCCATCAGCTCGGCCACGCGGCGGCGGTACGTGCGCAGGGACAGCCCCAGCGCCCGTGCCGCCGCTTCGTCCGTCAGGCCGTCGTTCAACGCCGTCAGGATGCCGGGCGTCAACGGCCTCAGCTCCACCATGGACGCGTCGTGCACCTCCAGGGGGTTGGCGGTCCGCCACGCGGCCTCGTAGAGCGCGTGGATGCCCTGGACGGCCTCCGGCGCGGAGATGACGCTGTAGGACCGCTCGCCGTGGGACAGGTCGCCCGCCATGATCACGAACCGGTCGCCGAGCAGCAGCGTCTCGTGCAGGTCGTCCGGCGTGACGCGGACCTCCGCGCCGTGCTCGGCCATCACGTGCGCCCGCTGCGCCCACGACGGGTCGAGCATCGCGCTCAGCCGGAACATCTTCCGCAACCGCTTGTGCCGCTTCACGTTCTGCTGCGCGGGCGCCTGAGTCGTCCACCACGTGAAGAGGGTGTTCGACGCGCAGGCCAGCTCGTCGACGTCGAACAGGTGACCCGCCCGCTCGAACAGCTCCCGCTCGCCGCGCACCACCTCGATCAGGTCCATGCCTCCGAGCATGGCAGCTTGTGGCCACGAGATGCGGCAGGTGGCAGGTTCCGTCCACTCTTGACCCATGGACCTCAAGGTGAAGCGGATCGGTTACGGCGCCATGCAGCTCGCGGGCCCCGGCGTGTTCGGACCGCCCAAGGACGCCGACCAGGCGCGCGCGGTGCTGCGCCGCGCCGTCGAGCTGGGCGTGGACCACATCGACACCAGCGACTACTACGGCCCGTTCGTCGTCAACGACCTCATCCGCGAGGCGCTGCACCCGTACCCCGAGGACCTCGTGCTGGTCACGAAGGTGGGCGCGCGCCGCGACGACACCGGCGCGTGGCTGCCCGCGCTGTCGCCGGACGAGCTGCGCTCGGCCGTGCACGACAACCTGCGCAGGCTGCGGGTCGACGCGATCGACGTGGTGAACTTCCGGGTGATGGACGAGGGCTCGTCCGTCCAGGAGGGGTTCTCCGCGCTCGCCGACCTCCAGCGCGACGGGCTGATCAAGCACCTCGGCGTCAGCAACGCGACCATCGGCCAGCTCGCCGAGGCGCGGGCCATCGCGCCGGTCGTGTGCGTGCAGAACCACTACAACCTCGCCCACCGCGACGACGAGGCGCTGCTGGACGAGTGCGCCGCCCAGGACATCGCCTACGTGCCGTTCTTCCCGCTCGGGGGCTTCCAGCCGCTCGACCTGGAGCACCTCGAGACGGTCGCGAAGCGGCACGACGCGACCCCCCGCCAGGTGGCGCTGGCGTGGCTGCTGCACCGCTCCCCGAACATCCTCCTGATCCCCGGCACGTCGTCGGTCGAGCACCTGGAGGAGAACCTCGCGGCGGGCGGGTTGCGGCTGTCCGAAGAGGACCTCGCCGAGTTCTGAACGCGGGATGGACACGACTGGGTGAACACGGGCTGGACGGGTGAAGAACAAGCCGCTCAGAGGGTGTCGCAGGAGTCACGGTTGGCCCCTCGGCCCTAGGCCGGAAGGCCCTTGACCTGCTTACCATTCGGTTGTGACCGCACTGGGTTACCTCGCACTGGTGGTCGGCCTCGTGCTGATCGGCGGCGCGGCCTTCCTCATCGGCCGCGCCACGGTCCGCAAGCAGGCCTCGACCACGACTGGGCTGACCGTCGCCGACCTGATGGCGATGGTCGTCCAGTCCTCCCACGACGGCATCGTCGTGCTCAACGGCTTCGGCGACGTGGTGCTCAACAACGCCCGCGCCGAGGAACTGGGGGTCGTGCGCAACAACCGCGCCGACGACCGGGCCCGCCGCGCCGCGGAACTGGTCCGCCAGACCGGCGAGGTCGTGCACGTCGACCTGTCGCAGCTGGAGGTCAAGGGCCGCCAGGCCGAGGCGGTGCACGCGCGGGTGAAGGTGCTGACCGAGGGGTTCACCGTCGTGGACGCCTCGGACGAGTCCGAGGCCGTGCGGCTGGAGGCGACCCGGCGCGACTTCGTGGCGAACGTGAGCCACGAGCTGAAGACGCCCGTCGGGGCGCTCGCGCTGCTCGCCGAGGCCGTGCTGGACGCCGTGGAAGACGAGGAGCAGGTCCGCAAGTTCAGCGCGAAGATCATGCAGGAGGCCACCAGGCTGGGGACCCTGGTGACCGAGCTGATCGCGCTGTCCCGCCTCCAGGGCGCGGAGAAGCTGCCCGAGCTGACCGCCGTCGAGGTCGACACGGTCGTGTCCGAGGCGCTGGGCCGCTCGCGGCTTGGCGCGGAGTCGGCGGGCATCGAGATCGGCTCCGACGAACCGGGTGGCCTCGTCGTCGAAGGCGACCGGATGCTGCTGGTCACGGCGCTGAGCAACCTCCTTGACAACGCTGTCGCCTACTCGCCGCCGGGCAGCCCGGTGTCGATCAGCCGCAGGCTCGTCGGCGGGTTCGTGGAGATCGCGGTGACCGACCGGGGGATCGGCATCGCCGAGGACCAGCAGACCCGCGTCTTCGAGCGCTTCTACCGCGTCGACCGGGCCCGTTCGCGGGCCACGGGCGGCACCGGGCTCGGCCTGGCCATCGTCAAGCACGTCGCGCTGAACCACGGCGGCGACGTGAAGCTCTGGAGCCTGCCGGGCACCGGTTCGACGTTCACCCTCCGAATCCCCGCCCACCTCGACCAGGTGGAGCGGGTTCCGACCCTGCCCGAGCAGGAACTCGCCACAACGCACGGAGGAGAGCTGTGACCAGGGTGCTCATCGTGGAGGACGAGGATTCCTTCGCCGATCCGCTCGCCTTCCTGCTCCGCAAGGAGGGCTTCACCGCCGCGCTCGCCACCACCGGGCAGGAGGCGCTGGAGGAGTTCGACCGCAACGGCGCCGACATCGTGCTGCTCGACCTGATGCTGCCCGGCATGAGCGGCACGGACGTGTGCAAGCAGCTCCGCCAGCGGTCCGCCGTCCCGGTGATCATGGTCACTGCGCGGGACAGCGAGATCGACAAGGTCGTGGGCCTGGAACTGGGCGCGGACGACTACGTCACCAAGCCCTACTCGGCGCGCGAGCTGATCGCCCGCATCCGCGCGGTGCTCCGCCGCGGCGGCGAGGCCGAGGAGCTGTTGCCGCAGGTGCTGGAGGCGGGGCCGGTCCGGATGGACGTCGAGCGGCACGTCGTCACGGTCGACGGCGGCGAGGTCGGACTGCCCCTCAAGGAGTTCGACCTGCTCGAGTACCTGCTGCGCAACGTGGGCCGCGTGCTCACCAGGGGCCAGCTGATCGACCGGGTGTGGGGCGCGGACTACGTCGGCGACACGAAGACGCTGGACGTGCACGTCAAACGCCTGCGGTCCAAGATCGAACCCGATCCGTCGATCCCCAAGCACCTCGTCACGGTCCGGGGTCTCGGTTACAAGTTCGAGTCCTGACGACCCCGACCGGGTACGGTGCACCGCGTGCGCCTCGGGGTCCTCGATGTGGGGTCGAACACCGTCCACCTGCTGGTGGTGGACGCCTTTCGGGGTGCCCACCCGACGCCGATGAGTTCGGAGAAGTCCGTGCTCCGCCTGGCCGAGCAGCTCGACGACACCGGGCAGCTCACCAAGGCGGGCGCGGACCACCTGGTCCGGACCATCGCCGCGTCCAAGGCCTCCGCGCAGCGCCTGGGGTGCGAGGACCTGATGGCCTTCGCCACGTCCGCCGTGCGCGAGGCCCGCAACTCGGCCGAGGTGCTCGACCGGGTGCGCACCGAGACCGGCGTGGACCTCAAGGTCCTCAGCGGCGAGGACGAGGCGCGGTACACGTTCCTCGCGGTCCGCCGCTGGTACGGCTGGTCGGCGGGCAGGCTCCTCTGCCTGGACATCGGCGGCGGTTCGCTGGAGCTCGCGATCGGCATGGACGAGAACCCCGAGGAGGCGTTCTCGGTGCCGCTGGGCGCGGGCAGGCTCACCCGGACGAGGTTCCGCAAGGACCCGCCGAGCCGCGCCGAGGTGCGCGATACCACCGAATGGCTGGACGGACAACTGGCCTCGGTGGCGAAGAAGTTGCGCCGTTCGGGTACACCTGATCGTGTGGTCGCCACGTCGAAGACCTTCCGCACGCTCGCCCGCCTCACGGGTGCCGCGCCGTCCTCGGCCGGTCCCAGGGAACGGCGGGTGCTGACCGATTCCGGTCTGCGGCAGCTGATCGCCTTCATCTCGCGGATGTCCGCGGGAGACCTCGCCGGCCTGGAGGGCGTGAGCTCCAGCCGGTCGCACCAACTGGTGGCGGGGGCGCTCGTGGCCGACGCCACGATGCGCGCGCTGTCGCTCACGCAGCTCGAGATTTGCCCCTGGGCACTGCGCGAAGGTGTCATCCTCAGGAGGTTGGACCACACTAACGGCTCGGAACAGACCGCGCCGACGGCTTCAACCAGTCAGCCGGGTGACACTGGACGTCCAGGCCAGCACGGAGCACGGTGGAGTTGATGAGTCGAGAGAGCGAGTCCGAGCAGACTCAGCGGACGGTCGCTGAGCTGCTGGCCCAGTACGGCGCGAGCGCGGGTGACGCCCCGCCGCGTCGTCGACGTCGGCGTGCGGAGGACCCGACCGACACGGCTCCGCAGGCGATCATCGAGCGGATCAACTCCGACAGCGGCGAGATGAAGGTGATCGACCCGTCGGTCGAGCCGCCGTCGACCCGCACCGGCAGGCGCGCGAAGCCGGACCTGGACCCCGACCGCACGCAGTACGCGGCCCCGGTCCAGCCCCCCGCGCCCCCGCGCGCCGAACCGCCGAAGGCGGGCCCCCCGCCGCGCGTGGAGCCCCCGAAGGCCCCGCCGCCCAGGGTGGAGCCGCCGCGCGCGGCGCCGCCCGTCCGGCAGGAGCCGCCGAGGGTCGACCAGCCGCGTCCCGAACCGCGCCGACCCGAGCCCCGCAGACCCGAGCCCCTGCGCTCCGGGGTGCCCCCGGTCGACCCGGCCGAGGAGACGCGGCAGGTGCCGCCGATCGTCGACGAGTACTCGCTGCCGTCGCTCCCGAAGCCCTCCGGGCTGCCGGACCCGTCGCGGCCGAACATCCCCAAGCCCGAGCAGTCCTCGCGGGCGAACCTGCCGAAGCCGGAGCAGTCGTCGCGGGCGAACCTGCCCAAGCCGGGGCTCCCGCCCGCCACCGAGCAGGTCTCGCGCGCGAACCTGCCCAAGCCCGAGCAGTCGTCGCGGGCGAACCTGGTGCGCCCTCCCGCGGGCCCACCGCCCCCGCCGCCGGTCCGCGAGGCGATGACCGAGGTCATCCCCACCATCCGCGACCACGCGGGGCCGGACGACACCCAGATCACCCAGGCCGTCCCGATGCTGCCGCCACCGGCGAAGCTGCCGGACCCGCTCCCGGACGTGCGTCCCGAGGAGTGGTTCGGCGACGACGACCCGGAGTTCGCCGAGCAGGAGAACACGGCGGCCCACCCCGGCCCGTACGTGGACGACTACTCGGACAACTACTCCGTCGACGGCTTCGACGCCGAGGGACCGGCCGGTCTGACCGACGAGGACGACGTCGAGGTCGAGGACCTGGAAGAGGTCGAGCGCTCGCCCGTCAAGGAGTGGCTGGTCATGATCGGCCAGCTCGCGGTCGGCGTGCTCGGCGGCGCCGCGCTGTGGCTCGGCTTCAACTTCCTGTGGCGCGCGATCCCCGCGGCCGCGCTGGTGCTCGCGCTCGGCGTGACCGTCGGGCTGGTGCTGCTGGTCCGCAAGATCCGCAAGGCCGACGACCTGCAAACCACGTTGCTGGCCGTGCTCGTCGGGTTGATCGTGACGGTCTCACCAGCGGCGATGCTGCTGGTGAAGTCTTGACGATCCCGGTAGGGCTCTCCACGGCGTCGGTCTGGCCCCAGCCCGCAGGCGCCGCGTTCGACCTCGCCGCCGAACTGGGGTACGACGGCGTCGAGGTCATGGTCTGGGCCGATCCGACCAGCCAGGACGTGCGGGCGCTGGAGCGGCTCAGCCAGCGCACCGGCGTGCCCGTGCTGGCCGTCCACGCCCCGTGCCTGCTGATCACCCAGCGGGTCTGGTCGCCGGACCCGGTCGAACGGCTGCGGCGCAGCGTCGTGGCCGCGGGCGACCTCGGCGCGCGCACGGTCGTGGTGCACCCGCCGTTCCGCTGGCAGCGTCGCTACGCCGAGGGCTTCGCCGACCTCGTCGAGACCCTGGAGGACTCCAGCGGCGTCGACGTGGCCGTGGAGAACATGTTCCCGGTCCGCCGGGCACTGGGGCGCGGCCGGTCCGTCCAGGTCACGGCGTTCGCCCCCTCCATCGACCCCACGGACGTCGGCCACCGGCACTACACGCTCGACCTGTCGCACACCGCCGCGGCGGGCGTCGACGCCGTCGAACTGGCCAAGCGCATGGGCGACGGCCTCACCCACATCCACCTCGCCGACGGCAGCGGAGCGGCCAAGGACGAGCACATGGTCCCCGGCCACGGCACCCAGCCGTGCGCCGCCGTGTGCGAGGGCCTGGCCCGCGGCGGCTTCACCGGCCAGGTCGTGCTGGAGATCAACACCAGGCGGGCGCGCGGCGCCGCCGAACGCTCCCGGATGCTCGCCGAGTCACTCCTGTTCGCCCGCCTGCACCTGGACTGGCAAGCCGCGCGCTGAAGCCGCCTGACCACGTAAGGTCAGGCGCGTGAACCCGTTGCGCTCCCTGATCCTCGCGGCGGCGGGCAACGACGCCGTTCGCGGACTGGTCGCGTCCGCGCCCGTGAGCCGCGACGTCGTGCGCCGGTTCGTCGCGGGCGAGTCGACGGCGGAAGCCGTCGAGGTCACCAGGTCGCTGGCCGCCGACGGCCTCGCGGTGACGCTGGACTACCTGGGTGAGAACACGACCACCCGCAAGCAGGCCGAGCGCACGGTGCGCGGCTACCTGGAGCTGCTCGACCGCCTGCACGCCACCGGCCTGGCGGGCAAGGCCGAGGTCAGCGTGAAGCTGACCGCGATCGGCCTGGCGCTGGGCGAGAACCTGGCCCTCACCAACGCGTCGCGCATCTGCGCCGCCGCCGAGCAGTGCGGCACGACCGTCACGCTCGACATGGAGGACCACACCACGACCGACGCCACGCTGCGCGTGCTCGCCGAGCTGCGCCGCAGCTGGCCGTGGGTCGGCGCGGTCCTCCAGGCGTACCTGCGGCGCACGCTCGACGACTGCCGCGACCTGGCGGGCTCACGGGTCCGCCTCTGCAAGGGCGCCTACGCCGAACCGGACGGCGTCGCCTACACCGACCCGCACGAGGTCGACCTCAACTACGTCCGCTGCGCCAACGCCCTCCTCGCGGGCGACGGGTTCCCGATGTTCGCCACCCACGACCCCAGGTTGGTCGACGTGATCGGCGAACGGGCGCGTTGGCACGACCGGAAGCCCGGTAGCTTCGAGTACCAGATGCTGTACGGGATCAGGCCCGCCGAGCAGCGACGGCTAGCTTCGGAGGGGAACGTGGTCCGCGTGTACGTGCCGTACGGCGAGCAGTGGTACGGGTACCTGATGCGAAGGCTGGCCGAACGCCCGGCCAACGTCACCTTCTTCCTGCGGTCGCTGGTCAGCCGCTCATGACAATTCGTACGAGGAGCTCGGTGCCCACCTTCACGGCCGCCAGTGCAGTGCGTTCGCTCGGAGACGGGACCTACACGGCAAGCCTGCCCGCGGAGTGGACCATCGGTCCCAAGCCGCACGGCGGGTTCCTGCTGGTGCTGGCCGCTCGAGCCGCCGTCCGGACCGCCACCGACGCGGTTCCCGGTACGGAGGGGTTGGCGCCGTTGGCCGTCAGCTCCCAGTTCCTTCGGGCTCCCGAAGTCGGTCCGGTGCTGTTGCGGACGGAGATCCGGAAGTCCGGGCGGACCGCGACGGTCGTCTCCACGACGATCGAGCAGCGGGGGCGTAGTTGCGTGGAGTCGGTGGTGACCGTGGGGCGGTTGCCGGAGCAGGTGCCGGATTACGTGGCGCTGCCTTCGTTGGCGGCTGAGCCGCCTGCCGACTCGATTGACTTGAGCACGATGGAGTCTGGTGGGGTTTACAAGCTCGGGGCTGTTTGTGATGTTCGGTTGGATCAGCAGGGGGCTGGGTTCCTGACCGGTCGTACTGGGGATCCGTTGGTGTTGCGGTTGTGGGTGCGGCCTAAGGGGGAGCGGCCGGATCCCTATTTTGCGTTGGTGGCTGGGGATATTTCGATGCCTGTGACGTTCAACCTGGGGCGGTTTGGGTGGTCGCCTACGGTGCAGTTGACGGCGTTGATGCGGGGGGTGCCTGCGCCTGGGTGGTTGCGGGTGCAGGTGTCTTGTAGTGCTGTTCATGGGCAGTGGTTTGACGAGGACGCTGTGGTGATCGATTCCGCTGGGCGGTTGGTTTGCCAGTCGCGGCAGTTGGCTTTGACGCCTGCTGGGTGAGGGTGGGGTTGTGCGGGCTAACCCCCGATTGCGCCAATTATCCCACCCTCTTTCGTCTTTTAAATGGAGGAAAGAC
>NZ_JBHYHC010000161.1:0-19881 GCF_042738955.1 Umezawaea sp. NPDC059074 | reverse complement strand
GGGGCGGGGGGGGGGCCCCCCCCCCGCGGGGGGGGGGGGGGGCGCCCCGCCGCTAAGGGTGTGCGGGGGCCCGGGCCCCTGGTTCAACTTGTTTTTTCACAATTGCCGCGGGGGGGGCCCCGGGGCCCCCCCGCGCTCCTCACTCCTCGACGCCCATCGGGATGAGGATGCTCTCCAGCATCACGTTGAAGACCGACTCCGGGTCGGACACCGCGAACGGGAACCGGCCGAACACCTCCAGCGCCACGTGCCCGTACAGCCGCACCCACGCCTGGAGCAGGTGGAAGATCGCGCTCAGCGGCAGCGACTCCTCGTCCACCTCGATGCCGCGGGCGGTCACGGTCGTGATCAGCACCTGCTGGAACGCCCGTAGGTCGTCGTGCAGCACGGCGGGCGGCTCGGGCGGTTCGGTCCCGTCGGCGTGCGGGTGCTTGTGCTTGGCGATGAGCCTGCCCGCGACCTCCAGGAACACCTTGCCGAACTGGTCGCCGACCCGCAGCCGGTCGATCGTCTCGGGCACCCCCACGACGTTGTCGGGGGAGGCGAACACCAGCGCGAACTCCTGCGGGTGCGCCAGCGCCCACTGCCGGAAGCCCCGGCACACCGCGTAGACCTGCTCGGGTTCCTCGCCCTCGACGAGCGGGGCGAGCGCCGCGTTCAGCTCGGCCTCCAGGTCGTGGCAGATGTCGTCGCACAGCTGGCGCAGCAGGTCCTCGCGCGAGTCGTAGTAGCGGTACAACGCCGGGGCGGTGATGCCGACCTCGCGAGCGATGGCACGCAGCGTCACGGCCTCTCGACCGTGGTTCACGAGCAGGGCTCGTGCTTGCCTGCGGATGTCACGCTCGGTCTCCGCGCGGAGCCGTTCGCGGCGCGTGGCCTGGGTCATATGTCACCCCATCGGGTTGTTCACGCCTCGACTGCCGGCGTACCGTTCTGCTCACTCAGTGAACGGTGTTTACCAAGTTGACGCTGTTTGCGGAACCGTAACGCCATTCAGCCTAGGAGGACGACCTTGTTCGCGAAGTGGGGCGCGCTGGCCTACCACCGCCGATGGGTGGTGCTGATCGCGATCGTGCTGCTGTCCGTCGGCGGCGGCATCTGGGGACTCGGGGTCTTCGACAAGCTCAGCCAGGGCGGCTACGACGCGCCGGGCAGCGAGGCCGCGCGGGCCAACCAGGTCGCGCAGGACGCCTTCGGCCGCCAGGGCGGCGACGTCATCGTCATCTACACGGCCCCGCAGGGCTCCACGGTCGACTCCCCCGACCTCGCCGCCAAGGTGACCAAGCAGCTCGACGGGCTGCCCACCGACGTGGTCAAGCAGGTCGCCTCCTACTGGAACACCCAGCTCCCGACGTTCGCCACGCAGGACAAGACCAAGGCGCTCGCCGCGATCACCCTGACCGCCGGTGACTCGAACGCCCAGATCAAGCAGTACCAGCAGATCGCCGACCAGCTCGCGCTGGACGGCGTGGACACGCAGGTCGGCGGCCTCATCCCGACCCAGAAGGCGATCAACGACATCACCGCGTCGGACCTGACCAAGGCCGAGGCCGTGTCGCTGCCGATCGTGCTGGTCCTGCTGATCATCATCTTCGGCGGCCTGGTCGCGGCCACGCTGCCGGTGCTCGTCGGCGGTCTGGCGATCATGGGGTCGCTGGGCGTGCTGCACGCCATCTCGCTCGGCGCGGACGTGAACTCCTTCGCCGTCAACGTCGCCAGCCTGCTCGGCCTCGGCATGGCCATCGACTACGGCCTGTTCATGGTCGGCCGGTTCCGCGAGGAGCTGGCCGCGGGCCGCAGCGTCGAGGACGCCGTGCGCCGCACGGTCACCTCCGCGGGCCGCACGGTGGCGTTCTCCTCGACGATCCTGGTCATCGCGCTCGCGGGCCTGCTGCTGTTCCCGCAGGGCTTCCTCAAGTCGCTGAGCTACGGCGGCATGTCGGCCGTCGCCATCGCGGCCGTCGTCTCGCTCACACTGCTGCCCGCCCTGCTCGGCGTCCTCGGCCACCGCGTCGACAAGTTCGCCATGCCGTGGCGCAAGCGCGCCGCCAAGGGCGAGGAGGGCAAGGGCTGGGAGCGGCTCGGCCGTCGCGTGATGAAGCGGCCGGTCCTGGTGGCCGTGCCGATCATCGGTGTCCTGCTCGCGCTCGGCGCGCCGTTCCTCGGCGTGAAGTTCGGCGAGGTCACCGAGAAGGTGCTGCCGGAGGGCAACTCCGCCCGCGCCGCCGCCGAGACGATCAACACCGACTTCAAGGCGCTGGGCGGCAACGGCTTCAAGATCGTGATCTCCGGGAACCCGGACGCGGCCGCCGTGCAGGCGTACGCGGCGAAGGTGTCCGACGTGCCCGGCGTCGAGACGGCGCAGCCCACGTCCGAGCCGAAGAACGGCGTGTGGGCGTTGGCCGCGGGCCTCACCGGCGGCGACGCGCACTCCGACGAGGCCAAGCAGGCGCTCAAGGACGTGCGGGCGCTGGAGGTGCCGAGCGGTTCCGAGGTGCTCGTCGGCGGTCCGACGGCGTTGGTGTCCGACAGCCTGGACGCCATCGCCGCGAACCTGCCGTGGATGGCGCTGCTGCTGATCGGCGCGACGTTCGTGCTGATGTTCCTGGCGTTCGGGTCGCTCGTCCTGCCGATCAAGGCGATGGTGATGAGCGCGCTGAGCCTGTCCGCCACGTTCGGCGTGCTGGTGTGGATCTTCCAGGACGGTCACGGCGCGTCGCTGCTCGGCGTCACGCCCGCCCCGCTGGAGTCCGGCATCGTCGTGCTGATGGCGGCCATCGTGTTCGGGCTGTCGACGGACTACGAGATCTTCCTGCTGTCGCGCATGGTCGAGGCCCGCAGCAAGGGCGCGTCCACCGAGGACGCCGTCGCGACCGGCCTCGCCAAGACCGGCCGGGTGATCACCGCCGCCGCGCTGCTGCTCAGCGTGGTGATCGGGGCGTTCGCGTTCTCGCAGATCACGATCATGCGGTTCGTCGGCGTCGGCATGATCCTGGCGCTGGTCCTGGACGCCACGGTCGTCCGGATGCTGCTGGTGCCCGCCGTGCTGAAGCTGCTCGGCAACGCGGCCTGGTGGGCACCGGGTCCGCTGCGCCGGGTGCAGGAGCGGATGGCGATCCACGAGGGCGGCGACGTCGACGACGAGGACGAGCCCGCGCGCGACCGGACGCCCCAGACGGTGGCCTGAGCCGCAAAGCGTTGAATCCTCAACCACCACGTCGTACCGTGGTGGTTGAGGATTCAACCAATGGGAGCCAGCCATGCCGATCCAACGCCTGAACCACGCCGTGCTCTACGTCCGGGACGTCGCGAAGGCGGTGGCGTTCTACGGTGACGTGCTCGCTTTCAAGGTCATCACGCAGATGGGCGACCAGGCCGCGTTCCTCCAGGCGGCGGGCTCGACCAACGACCACGACCTCGGCCTGTTCGCCATGGGGGCGCAGGCCGCCGACTCCCCCGCGGGCCGCACGGCCGTCGGCCTCTACCACCTGGCGTGGGAGGTCGACACCCTCGGTGAGCTGCGCAAGATCCGCGGCAAGCTGGCCGAGCACGGCGCGCTCGTCGGCGAGTCCGACCACGGCACGACCAAGGCCCTCTACGCCCGCGACGTCGACGGCATCGAGTTCGAGGTCTGCTGGCTCGTCCCGGCCGACCAGATCACCGACGAGCTGAAGGCGTTCAAGGGCACCAGGCGGCTCGACCTGGACGCCGAGGTCGAGGCCTACGGCGCCGAGCGCCGCGGCGGCATCGGCGTCTCAGTGCCGGCGCTGGGCTGAGTCCGGCGCGAACGCCACCATCGTCGCCTCGAACGCGGTGGGCTCACCGGTGATCCCCGGCAGGTCCACCTCGTCCAGGTCGAACGTCGCCAGCTCGGCGTCGTCCGCCCCGTCCAGCACCGTCGTCGTCGACCCGGTGGCCAGGAAGATCCGCCGGTCGCCGGGCGCGTTCGACAGGCCGCGCGCGTCGTAGGGCAGCGTCCGCAGCAGCGCGCGGGTCGCGGTGTCCACGACGGCGACCGCCCGCTGCTTGGTCAGCGCCACGTACACGCGCGTGCCGTCCGGCGTGACCGCGACGGCCCCCGCGCCCTTGCCGACCGCGACGGACCCGACCGCCGTCCGCCGCCGCGCGTCCACGACGGCCAGCGTGGCGTGCGGGTTCTTCCCGAGGTGCAGGACGCTCACGTAGACCGTCCCGCCGTCCGGGCTCACGGTCAGGTGCTGCGGCATCCCGCCGACGGGGATGGTGGCCTGCTGGGTCAGGGTCAGCGCGTCGACCACGGTCACCGTGCCGTCCTGGGTGCCCGCCACGTACAGCAGCCGCCCGTCCGGGCTGATCGCGATCCCCTGCGCCTGGCCGCCGACCCGGATCAGGGCGGCGAGCGTGAACGTCTTCGGGTCGACCACGGCGATCACGCCGCCGCCCGAGCTGCCCGTCACGTACAGGCGGTTGCCGTCCGGGGTCATCACGGCCTGCGCGAGCTGGATGCCGGTGTCGAGCCTGCCGACGACCGCGCCGGAGCGCGGGTCGACCGCGCTGATCACGCCGGTCCAGCCGTTCACCACGTAGACGACGCGGCCGTCCGGGGCCACGGCGACGCCGGTCGTCCGTCCGCCGGTGCGGGCGGTGGCGAGCACCCTGCCCTTGACCGTGTCCACGACCTGGAGCTGGCCCGCGCGCCCCACGACGTACGCCTGCGGCGAGGGGCCGCTGGACGCCGGGTCGACGGCGGGCTGGGCTCCGTCGGCGAGCGCGGCCGGGACCGCCGCCACGACGACCAGCGCGGCGAGGGAGAAGACCGCCGTGCCGAGTCGGCGAGCTCCGGTCGTGCTCTGCGCCCACATGGCGCGAATGGGATCACTTCCGCGTTGGGCCGATCCACTTCCGTCCTTCGTCCGGGTGATTTCACAACCCGGTCGAGTGATGGTGGATCAACGCTGGTCGGGCTGCCCGACACCGGTCGCTCGGGGGGCGAAACGACCGGTGCCGGACCCCTACCGATGCGTTGCACCGGTTGGTCGAACCCCGACCAACCGAGACTTACCACCCGTGGACCGAAAACGTGGGCATTTCGGGGTCAGTCCACTAGGAATTCGAGGAAATTCGGCGGATCGCCACCAGTTTGGCGTAACGGGCGCCCGCGGTGAGCAGGACCAGGCCCGCGCCGATGAACGCCGCCACCCTGGCGATCCCGTCGAGCGCCGAGAGGTCGAACAGCACCAGCTTGGCGACCGCCGCGCCGACGAGCACCAGACCCGCGATCCGCAGCGGCAGGACGTCGACGCCGCGGACCAGGAGCACCAGCGCGGCGACCGTCCAGGACACCGTGACGACCGTGTGGCCGAACAGGAACCCGCTCGGGGTCTGCGACACCAGCAGCGCGGCGCAGAGCACGAGGCCCGCGGCGGCGTAGAGCAGGACCAGGCCCGCGACGACGAGCGCGAACGGGTTCTTGGCTGGCTCGCCGAGCACCCCGCGACGGCTCGCCACCCACGGCAGCGCGACCGCGACGAGCCCCAGCACCAGCGCGGTGAGCATCCCGCCGACCAGCGCGCCGGGCGTGCGGAGGGCGAAGCTCGGCGCCTCCACCAGCAGGCGCGGCGGGATGGCCTGGCCCGCGAGCAGCAGGCCGAGACCGCCGAACACCGCGCCGCCCAGCAGCGGACCGCGCGAGGCGACCCGGTCGGCGAGCACGATCAGCAGCAGCGCCTCGGCGAGCACGGTCGCGGCCCGCGCGTTGCCGTCCAGCGCGATGGCCGTGGTCTGGAACAGGCCGAACACGGCGACGACCCCGGCGGCCGTGACGTAGGTCTTGGGCAGCGACCGGCGGCCGACCACCCACAGGGCGACCATCAGCACGGTGATCGCGCCCGCCATCGCGGTCGCCCACCAGCGTTCGAGCAGGATGGTCGCGAGCAGCGCGGGCACCGGCGAGGCGGCGACCATGACCACCGACACGACGTCGTCCGGACGGCGGCGCACCGAGATGAGCGAGCTGAGCACGCCGACCACCGCGGACAGCAGGACGATCGCCGCCGTCGGGGCCTGCTGCTCCAGCGGCACCGCGACACCGACCGCCACCAGCGAGCCGACCACCACGGGCACACCCGCCGCGATGGCGAGCCACGGCCAGTTCCGCCGCCACTGCACCGGGGCGGCCGCGGTCTTGAGCACGAGCAGGAAGCCGACCATCAGCGGCGTGAAGCCGTCGGTCAGGATCGGCGCGAACACCGCGCAGGCCAGCACGACACCGATGGCGAACGTCGGCGAGTCCCAGCGCATGGCCAGCAGCAGCCCGCCCAGGGCGACCGCCAGCCCGATGGCGAGCCCGGCCCACTCCGGCAGGAACTCGTAGATCTTGGTCGCCGCCACCACGTCCAGGTAGAGCGCGGCGACACCGGTCGCGGCCAGCGCGAACGCCCCCGTGCGCGCGGTCTCCGTGCGGTGCAGCCGCAGCCCGATCCCGACCAGGACGAGCGCCAGCGCGGCACCGCCGACCACGCGGGGCAGCGGGCCCAGGTAGTCGCGCTGCACGGCCAGCACCAGCAGCAGCACGACGCCGAGCAGCGTGACCACGCCACCGACCCACGCGAGCAGCTTGCTGCCCGCGCCGTCCTCGCCGAGCCGGTCGATCACCGTCTTGCGCGGGGGCAGCGGCGGCCTGCCCTGCCACGGCGGCTGCGGCGGACCCCACGGCTGCTGGCCGGGCAACGGCGGCATCGGCCCGGCCGCCTGCGCGAACGCTTGCTGCCGGACCGGCTGCACGGGCTGGTAGAGCGGTTGGGACTGCTGGCCGACCGCTTGCGCGGGCACCCCTTGGACGGGTGACGCGGTGGTGGCTTGGCCGCTCGCCTGCTGCGGCTGGGCGGCGTGGACCTGCCCCGCCTGCGCGGGCACTCCCCGTGCGGGCGACTCGGTGGCGGCCTGACCGCTCGCCTGACCCTGCTGGTCAGCAGGGGTGGCAATCGCTTGCGCGGGTGGTTCGGTCGTGGACTGGCCGGACGCCTGCTGGACGGCGGGCCGGGCCTCGGCCGTCGTGGTCTGGGCGAGCGCGGACTTGGCCACCTCGAGGCGGGCCGCCTCCAACTGGGCGGCGGCGAGCTGCGCCGAGCCCTGGGCGGGGGCGGCCGCGGTCAGCTGCTTGACCTGGAGCCTGCGCAGCTCCACGCCGACGTCGCCCAGCTTGCGGCCGAGTTCGCCCAGCTCGTCTGCGAGGCGCAACAGCGGGTCTGGTCCAGTCATACCCCCAGCCTGAGGCCTGCTTGTCCGTTTTTGATCCGTACCTCTACTCAACGCTGGTGACGATGTGGTCACCGACGACCTGGCAGAGTCCACGGGGTGACTTCTGTCCTGGTGCTCGGATCGGCCAACGCGGACCTCGTCGTGGAGGTCGCCCGGCGGCCCGGTGGCGGTGAGACGGTGCTGGGCGGTGACACCGTCGTGATGCCCGGCGGGAAGGGCGCGAACACCGCGGTCGCCGCCGCTCGGGTCGGCGGCTCGGTCGACCTGCTCGGCGCGGTCGGCGCGGACCAGTACGGCGACCTCCTGCGCTCCTCGCTGGCCTCGTCGGGCGTGCGGACGGCGTTCGTCCGCACGTCGGACCGGCCGACCGGGATCGCCTACATCACCGTCACCCCGGACGGCGAGAACTCGATCGTCGTGGCCCCCGGCGCGAACGCCGACGTCTCGACGGCCGACGTGGACGGCGTGCCGTCGGACGGCGTCGCGGTGCTGGTGTGCTCGCTGGAGGTGCCGGTGCCGACCGTCGAGCACGCCGTCGCCTGGGCCGCCGACCACGGCGTGCGGCCGGTGCTCAACCTGTCGCCGGTCGCCCCGCTGGCGGCGCGGACGCTGGCGCTGCTCGACCCGCTGATCGTCAACGAGCACGAGGCCGCCCAGCTCGCGCCGACGTTCGAGGGGCTGCTGGACCTGGGGCCGCAGTCCGCGGTGGTCACGCTCGGCGCCCGCGGCGCGGCGGTCGTCACGGCGGACGGCGTGGTCGAGGTGCCCGCGCCGACCGTGACCCCGGTCGACACCACGGGCGCGGGCGACGCGTTCGCGGGCGCGCTCGCCGCCCGGCTCGCGGACGGCGACGACCTCGTGGCGGCCGCCCGGTACGCCGCGCGCGTGGCCGCGACCTCGGTGACCACGCCGGGCGCGCAGCCGTCGTACCCGCTGGCCGCCGACGTGCTGCCGTGACGGCTAGGCGAGCGGCGGGATGGGCGTGATCGCCGCGCCGCCGTCGCGGAGGTCGAACACGGCGTAGTCCTGCCGGTCGCCGAGCCGGGCCTCGACGCGGCGCAGACGGCCGTCGGCGTCGACCCAGTAGCGCAGCCGCGACTCCCCCGCCGCCGGGCCTTCGAGCACGTCCACGGCGACACCGTCCACGGTGTCCGACCGCAGCCAGCGCGCGGTGCTCTGCCGCAGCAGTTGCGGGTTCTCCGGCCGGTCCGCGGCCAGGTCGACCAGCAGCCGCAGCGCGCCGTCGAGCTCGGACCCGGTCCGCCGCATCGCCCGGACCTGCCAGCCCTCGGTGGGGGCCGGGTCGATCGGCTCCGGCGCGTCGGCCCCGTGGTAGGCCAGCCGGGCCGGGTTCCACTGGACCAGGCCGGTCGACGCGCCGTCCACGCGGCCGTCCGTGCCCCGCGACGGTTCGCCGTGGGGGGCGCCGATGCCGCCGCGGCCGGTCAGCAGCAGCGTGCCGCCCGGACTCGGCACGGACGCGGTGAACCGGGCGTTCTTCGCGGTGTAGTTGGTGAAGCGGACCAGCGCCAGCCGTTCGGCCTCGGTGTCGGACAGCGCGCGCGGGTCGGGCGGTCCGCCGCAGCCCGCGAGCAGCAGCACGACCAGGAGCAGCCTCGTCACAGCGCGACCGCCGCCCGGTCCGCCAGCAGGTCCGGGCCGGGCACGACGACCGTCGCCAGGTCCACCGGCGGCAGCGGCGTCGACGGCATCTCCGGTTGCGCCGGTGGGGCCGCGACCTCGGGGAACGGCAGCCCGCGCGGGGCTTTCGGCCGCACCAGCGGCGTCCCGACGCCGGTCAGGCACGCGGGCACGGGCGTGCCGACCTCGTTGTCCCGCAGGCAGTTGTCCACGCCCGGCGCGCGCGCCGACGCCGAGTACCCGACGTCCAGACCGTTGCCGGTGATCGTGTTGCCCACGATCTCGTTGCGCAGCGGCGCCAGGTCCTCGCTCGACCCCAGCACCAGCCCGGCCACCGGGTTGCCGACGATCCGGTTGCGCGCCACCTGGTTCCGCGTGCCGCCCGCGATGCCGATGCCGATCCCGAACGCCCCGTCGGCCTGCGCGGGGGACAGTGGTTCGGCGTTGTTCGCGACGAGGTTGCCGACGATCTCCGCGTCCTCCTGCGGCACGAACGCCTCCTGGTAGTCGGAGTTCGACGTGAGGCCGACGCGGTTGCCGACGAACCTGTTGCCCACGACGACCATGTCGCCCGACGCGTTCGTGCCCTCGTAGCCGACGGCGTTGCGCTCGGCCACGTTGCCGCGCACCCGCACGTGGCACGGCTTGCACTGGCCGACGTAGAACCCGGAGTCCGCGCTGCCGGACGCGTAGCTGTGCTCGATCACGCCGTGCTGGGCGTCGAACGCGTAGATCCCGTACAGGCCGTTGTTGGACGCCGTCACGTACGAGACGCGGAAGCCGTTCAGCGGCGGGGACTTCGCCGGGTCGAGCCGCTGGTACCCGCTGCTGCCGCGCGCGATCCCGCCGCGCTCGTCGGACAGGCCGGTGACCAGCACGCCGTTGAGCGTGTGGTTGCGGACGGTCAGGTTCTCCACGGTCACACCGGACGCCGTCACGACGACGCCGTTGGCCCGCCGCACCTCGCCGTCGACGACCGTGCCGCCGCGCTTCTCCCCGCGCAGCACGAGGTTCGGGGTCTTGATCTGCACCGTCTCCCGGTACACGCCGGGGGCCACGAGCACCGTGTCGCCGTCGCGCGCGGCGTCGACCGCCGCCTGGATCGTGCCGGCGTCGCGCGGTACGCGGATCACTCCGTCGGCTGGGCGGGTCGACGCGGGCGCGGTGGCGCAGCCCGCGGTGAGGAGGACGGCGACCAACACCGGTAGGGCTCGCACAGCCGTGAGGTTAGGGCCGCGCACGGCCGCTGACCTGCCCGGATCACCCGACGGTGTCGTGGTGTCGCTCGATCGGGTACGCGGCCCCGCGGCCACAATCCCGCCATGACCCAGCTCTCCCGCCGCCGCCTCCTCCAGGGGATGGGCGCCGTCGGCCTCGCCGCGGGCTGCGCCGGACCCGCCCCGGTCGCGCGCCTTGACCCCCACGGCCCCCGGCAGGCGGGCGTCGCGCGCCCGGCCGTGCCGCAGGCGCACTGCGACGTGTCGGTGTGGGACCTGGCCGACGTCTCCGCGCTGCCCGCGATCAGCGGCCGCGTCACGGAGCTGGCCGAGCGGGACCTGACGGTGACGGTCGGGCTCGGCCCCCGGTTCGCCGACGTCGACCCGCTGCCCGAGTTCGCGGGCGAGCGGCTCGACCACGCGGGCGGTGACCTGCTGCTCCAGATCTGCGGGGACGACCTGTTCGCCGTGTCGACGGCCGTGGCCGAGCTGGGGCGGCTCGCGGGCGCGCCCCGGTGGCGGCAGACCGGGTTCCGCGGCCCGGCGGGCGCGGACGGCGCGGCCCGCAACACCCTCGGCTTCACCGACGGCGTCGTGGTGCCGCGCGGTGACGAGGAGCTGGACCGGGAGGTGTGGTGCGACGACGGGTCGACGGTCGCCGTGGTCCGCCGGATGCGGCTGGACCTCGACGGCTTCGCCGCGCTGCCGGTGGCCGAGCAGGAACGGGTGTTCGGCAGGCGCAAGGAGACCGGCGAACCGCTGTCCGGGGGGTCGGAGGTCGACCTCGGCGCGAAGACCCCCGACGGCCAGTACCTGATCCCCGTCGACGCGCACGTCCGGCGCGCGCACCCGCTGACCTCGGGCTCGGGGCTGATGCTGCGCCGGTCGTACAACTACGACAACGGGATGGCCGACCGCGGCCTGCTGTTCGTGTCGTTCCAGCGCGAGCTGCGCACGTTCGTCAACACCATGCACCGGATGGCCGAGGGCGACGCGCTGCTGACCTGGGCGACCACGACGGCGTCGGCGGCGTTCCGGATCCTGCCGGGCTTCACCCCGGACCGCCCGCTCACGACGAGGGGCCCGCGGCGCTGACGCCACGGGCCCCTCGATCACCGCTGGGACCTACTCCACGCGCTTGCGGCGGCTCGCGAACAGCAGCGCGCCGCCCGCGGCCAGCACCAGCGCGCCGAGGCCGAGGAGCCAGCCCACGGACGCGCCGGTCGACGCCAGCCACGCGGGCGTGGACTGGACGACGAGCCCGGCGTCGAGCGTGAGGTCCTCGCGGTGCGCGGGCCCGAGGTCGACGACCTGCGTGCACCTGGAGGCGACGTCCGCGTCGGAGTCCTTCGCGTCGTCCGTCCCCGCGTCGGCGGTGGTCAGCTCGTGCCCGTCGGGCAGGTCGCCGAAGCACACCCGGTAGGACCCGTCGGCGAGGTCGTCGAACAGGTACTTCCCGTCCGCGTCGGTGGTGGTCGTGCCCTGCGGCACGCCGTCACCGCCCTCCAGCGACACCGTCACGCCCTGGACGCCGGGTTCGCCGTCGTCCTGCACGCCGTTGTCGTTGCGGTCGAGCCACACGAAGTCGCCCAGCCGGTTGCGGGGCTCGACGAGCCCGGCGTCCAGGGTGAGGTCCACCGGGTGGTCCGAGTCCAGCGTGACGGGCTCGGCGCACCAGGTGACCAGGTCCGCGTGCGAGTCGTTCGTCCCGTCACCGGCCGACGGCTCGGTGAGCTGGTGGTCGGCGTACTCCGACGGCAGCGAGGCCCGCTCGAAGCACACCACGTACGTGCCGTCCGGCAGGCCGGTGAACCCGTACTTGCCGTCGTCACCGGTCTTCGTGGTGCCGATCTCCTTGCCGTCGCCGTCCTTCAGCACCACGGTCACGCCGGGGACACCCGGTTCGCCCGTGCTCTGGAGGCCGTCGCGGTTCGTGTCGAGCCAGACGAAGTCGCCCAGCTCGTTCGGCGGCCGGATGCCCGCGTCCAGCGTGGTGTTCTGCCGCTGACCGACACCCAGCTCCACGACCTGCGTGCACCCGGTCGCCGGGTCGGCGTCGGAGTCCTTCGCGTCGTCGGCCCCGGCGTTCCGCTTGGTGGCGACGTACTTCGCGTAGTCGGACGGCAGGGTCTTCAGGTCGAAGCACACCTGGTAGCGCCCGTCCGGCAGGCCGGTGAACCCGTACGTGCCGTCGGCCTTGGTGGTGGTCTTGTCGAGCTCCTTGCCGTCACCGTCCTTCAACACGACGGGCACGCCCGCGACGCCCGTCTCGGCGCCGTCCTGCACGCCGTTGCGGTTGGCGTCGACCCACACGAAGTCGCCCAACGAGTTCACCGGGACCACCAAGCCCGCGTCCAGCGTCAGGTCCTCGCGGTCGGCGGTGCCGAGCGCCACCTCGGGGACGCAGCCGTCCGCGGCCGCGTCGGAGTCCTTGGCGTCGTCACCGGCGTTGGCCTTGGTCAGCGTGGCGTCCTTGACCGCTGCGGGGAGGTTCACCACGTCGAAGCAGACGGTGTACGTGCCGTCGGACAGGTCCGTGAACAGGTACTTGCCCGCGCTGTCCGTCTTCGTGGTGAACGCCGTGCCCTTGAGCGTCACGGTGATGTCGGCGACGCCCTTCTCACCGGCGTCCTGGAGGCCGTCGCGGTTCGCGTCCAACCAGACGTAGTCGCCGAGCCGGTTGACCGGGCTGATCAGACCGAGGTCGATCGTCAGGTCCTCCGTGCGGTCCGCGTCCAGCTTCGTGGGCTTCGCGCAGCCGGTCGCCGGGTCGGCGTTCGAGTCCTTGGCCCGGTCGTCGCCCTGGTCCGGCTTGGTGACCTGGTAGTCGGCGACGGCGGCGGGCAGCTTCGCGACGTCGAAGCAGACCGTGTACGTGCCGTACGGCAGCTTCTCGAACAGGTACTTGCCGTCCGCGCCGGTGGTGGTCGTGGCCCCGGTCTCCTTCAGGGTCGCGGTCACGCCGGCCACGGGCTTCTCGTCCGCGTCTTGGAGGCCGTTCTTGTTCGCGTCCACCCACGCGTAGTCGCCGAGGCGACCGATCGGCTCCACGAGCCCGGCGTCGACGGTCAGGTCCTCGCGCTTGGCCGGGCCGACCGTGACCGGCGGCGCGCACCTCGTGACCGGGTCGGCGTCGGAGTCCCTCGCGTCGTCGCCGCCCGCGTTGACCCTGGTCAGGTCGTACGGGAGCTTGGCCACGTCGAAGCACACCGTGTAGGTGCCGTCCGGGAGGTTGGCGAAGAGGTACTTGCCGTCCTCGTGGGTCTTGGTCGTGAGGTCGGTGCCCTGGAGGGTCAGGACGACGTCCGGCACGCCCTTCTCGCCGGCGTCCTGGACGCCGTCGCGGTTGGCGTCGATCCAGACGTAGTCGCCGATCCGGTTGAGCGCGGTGACCAGGCCCGCGTCGATGGTCAGGTCTTCGCGCTTGCCCGTCCCCAAGGTCGTGGCGGGGGCGCAGCCGTCCGCTCCGGCGTCGGAGTCCTTCGTGTCGTCGCCGCCCGCGTTGACCGAGGTCAGCGAGGCGTCCTTGACCGCCGCCGGGAGGTTGGCGACGTCGAAGCACACCGTGTACGCGCCGTCGGGCAGATCCGTGAAGAGGTACTTGCCGTCCTTGTCGGTCTTCGTGGCGCGGTCGGTGCCCTTGAGCGTCACGGTGACGTCCGGGACGCCCTTCTCGCCCGCGTCCTGGATCCCGTCGCGGTCGGCGTCCAGCCAGACGAAGTCGCCCAGCCGGTTCACCGGGCTGATCAGGCCGAGGTCGATGGTCGGGTCCTCGGGCCGGTCGACGTCGAGCTTGGTGGACTTGGCGCACCCGGTGCCGGGGTCGGCGTCGGAGTCCTTCGCCCGGTCGTCACCCTGATCCGGCTTGGTGACCTGGTAGTCCTTCACCGCGGCGGGCAGGGTGGCGACGTCGAAGCAGACCGCGTACTCGCCGTCGGGCAGCCCCTCGAACGAGTACTTGCCGGACGCGTCGGTCTTGGTGGACGGGTAGGCCGTGCCCTGGAGCTTCACGACCACGTCCGCGACCGGCTTCTCGTCGGCGTCCTGGAGGCCGTTCTTGTTCGCGTCGATCCAGACGTAGTCGCCCAAGCGGTTCGGCGGCCGGAAACCGGCGTCCAGCGTGAGGTCCTCGCGCCGGTTCGGGCCCAGCGTCACCGGTGCGACGCAGCCGGTCCTCGGGTCGGCGTCGGAGTCCTTGGCGTCGTTGCCGCCCGCGTTCTGCCTGGTCGGCAGGTAGCCGCTGTAGTCGGCGGGCAGCGTCTCGATGTCGAAGCACACCGTGTACGTGCCGTCCGGCAGCTTGTCGAACAGGTACTTGCCGTCGGCGTCCGTGGTGGTCGAGTACGACGTGCCCTGGAGCCGCACGGTCATGCCGTACACCGGCTTCGAGCCCTCGTCCTGCACGCCGTCGCGGTCCGCGTCGATCCACGCGTAGTCGCCCAGCCGGTTGATCGGCAGCGACAGGCCGCCGTCGACGCAGTGGTCGACCGAGCCCGCGCCACCGACGGTGACCTCGGCCCTCCCGGTCGCCGGGTCGACGTCGGAGTCGGCGCACTCGTCCCCGCCCGAGCCCTTCGACGTCCACGACAGCGAGGACGCGGGCGGTGTGCCCGGAACCCCGCTGGTGTCCGCGCCGGAGTAGTCGAAGAGGACCCGGTAGCAGGCGCCGGTCCGCACGCCGTCGGCCGTGCCGAAGTAGTACTCGCCCTTGGCGTTCGTGGTCTTCGAGGCCACCGGGGCGCCACCCGCGCACGGCACCAGCGACGCCTTCACGCCGGGCAGCGCGGGCTCGCCGCCGTCCTGCACGCCGTCGGCGTCGGCGTCGAACCACACCCGGTTGCCGATCTGGACCGGCGCGAGGTCGCACAGCGCCTCGAGGTCGGCGAGGCCGTTCGACTTGCCCCAGCCCTCGCTCGGCTCGTCGGCGACCTTGTACGCGTTGTCGTGGTTGTCGGTGTACATCGAGCCGTCGACATCGTCGAACCAGCCGATGCCGCCGGTGCGCTGCGCGGTCGGGTCCATCACGATCGCGGGCAGCCGGTCCTCGCCGTACACGACGGCGAGCCCGCCCTGCGAGGTCTCGGTGTGCACGTACGAGAGCTTCTCGCCGGGGTAGTACTCGACGGCCTCGCCTGCGGGGGCGTTGTTCGGGCACGTCCCGGTGCCCTCCCACGAGTAGGTGCCGTCGGACTCCCGGCAGGCCCGGTTCAGGTCGCCGCCGGTGATGCCCTCCCAGCTGCCGCCGGACCCGTCCGGCGCGGGCAGGTTCTGGCCCGCCATGTCGCCGTAGCGGTCGCGGAAGTCCAGGATCAGCGACCCGTCGCGGTCGATCCCGATGTTGGTCAGCCACGGCATCGGGTACGTGTCGTACACGTCGTTGGCCGCGTGGATGGTCGGCCAGCTCGCGGTCCACGGGAACCACTTCGCGCTCTGCGGCCGCACGTAGTACGACGCGCCGCGGACGAAGTCGAGCGACTTGGTCAGCACGGGGGACGCGCCGAACGCGCCACCGGTGAACTTGTAGACCGCGGCCTTCAGGTCGCTGGTCTTCTGCGTGGACTCGCCGGAGCAGACGCCGCCGACGTAGACCACGCCGTCGCGGACCCCCAGCGCACCGGGCCGCCAGTCGTCGACGGACGGGCAACCGGGGTCGGGGATGGCGTAGCTGGCCTTCGGCGCGGCGGCGGTGGCCGCGGTCGCGTCGTAGACGTGCAGCTTCTTCTCGTTGAGGGCGACGACGTACAGCTCGCTGCCGTCCTCGGACAGCTCGACGTCGCCGAGGGCCTGCTTGCCGGGAACGCCGAAGAACGCGCCGTCGAAGTTGGTCGCGAAGTCGTGCGCCGCGGTGCCGGGCTTGGGCACCACGGTGAACGTCGTGGTCGTGCCGTCCGGCGTGGTCGCGTAGACCGCGCCGGGCCCGTCCGGGCCGTAGGACGTCATGCGCTTGGCCAGCGCGCCGGAGAAGATCCGCTTGTCCTGCTTGCGGTAGGCGAGGCCGAACACCGAGCCGAGCGACTTCTGGTCCTCGAGCTGGGTGGTGAGCTCGGCGGTGCCGCGCGCGGTCCACGGGACGCGGACCAGCGACCGGGCGTCCGGGTCGAGGCCGGGCTTGTCGCCGTTGCGCTGGCACGCGGTGATCAGGTCGGGGTTGTCCTGGCAGTAGTCCGCCGGGTTCCACACGCCCATCGTGACGTCGGCCGCCTTGCCCGCCGACACGTCCACGAACTCGGTGAGGCTCGACAGCCCCGCTCCCGCGGGCGCGGGCTTCAGGTAGGACAGCGCGTCCGGGATCGTCGCCTGCACGCGGTACTTGCCGCCGGGCAGCGAGGTGGTGTCGACGGCGACCGTGCCGTCCGCCGCGGTCGTGCCCTCGGCGCTCTGGTCGTTCGGCGCGGTGACCTTGACCTTGATTCCCGCGACGCCGAGTTCGAGAGCGGCTTCGTAGGAACCATTTCCGTTCACGTCTCGGACAACGCGGACGGTGAGTTTTCCGTCATTCTGGTCGGCGCTCGCCGTCGGGGTGACGAACAGCGGCGAACAGGTGCTGACCAGCGCTGTGGTCAGCACCAGTCCTACTGCTCTGTTCAAGTGGAGCTCCAGGGACTTCTGTTGCCTGTCGGGGCGCGAAAAGGGTCGGGGGACGATTTAAACTAGTGCTTTCGGGGGGTGATGAATTGTCCCTGGAGAGGGTGAAGTGCCGCCATATGAATAGGTTTCACTGGCCCTTTACCACTCGAACCGGTGGTGTGGCGGCACACGGTCGAGTGTCCTCAGTGGATCGTCGGCTCCGGTGGGTAGCGCGGGTGGTCCCCGCCGTGTTGGCTGTCGTCTGCCTGCCGTCCACGTCACACTGGGCGGAACCGCCGTCCACCCGAAGGGTATGGTCTAGACCATGTCGAGCGCGCGTCTGAGCGGTGTCGGTGTCAGTTCCGGTCGGGCTTCCGGCCCCGTTGTCCGAGTCGCCGAACCGCTGGGCGAGCCTCCGGCCACGCCCGCGCCCGCCGACCCGGCGGCCGAGTCCGCGCGCATCCGGCCCGCCGCGGACGTCGTGGCGCAGCGGTTGCTGGCCCGTGCCGAGACCGTCGAGGGCGACGCCAAGGCCGTGCTGGAGACGACCGCCGCGATGGCGTCCGACCCGTCCCTGCTGGCGCAGGCCGAGAAGCTCGTCACCGACGAGTCGCTGCCCGCGGCCCGCGCGGTGCACCAGGCAGCGGGCGGTTTCATCACCATGCTCCAGGCCGCGGGCGGCTACATGGCCGAACGCGCCCGCGACGTCCAGGACGTCCGCGACCGCCTGGTCGCCGAACTCCTCGGCCTCGCCGCGCCCGGCGTCCCCGACCTCGACGGCCCGAGCGTCCTCGTGGCCCGCGACCTGGCCCCCGCCGACACCGCGGGCCTCGACCCGACCAAGGTCTTGGCCCTGGTGACCGAGGAGGGCGGCCCCACCTCGCACACCGCGATCCTGGCCCGCTCGCTCGGCATCCCGGCCGTGGTCGCCGTCCGCGGCGTCCTCGCCTTCACCGGAACCGCGCTCGCCGTCGACGGCGACACCGGCGACGTCCGCGAGTCCGACGGCACCGTCCGCAGCGCGGGCAACACCGGAAAGCCCACGTGGAACGGCATCGGCATCCTCCGCGACGGCCACCGCGTCAAGGTGCTCGGCAACGTCGGCTCCCCCGCCGACGCCGCCGCGGCGGCAGCGGCGGGCGCGGAGGGCGTGGGCCTGTTCCGCACCGAGTTCTGCTTCCTCTCCGCCACCGAGGAACCCACGGTCGAGGAACAGCGCAAGGCCTACGCCGTCGTCCTCACCCCGTTCGCGGGCAAGCCCGTGGTCGTCCGCACCCTCGACGCGGGCGCGGACAAGCCCTTGGCCTTCCTCGCCCCCGAACCAGAACCCAACCCGGCGCTAGGTGTGCGCGGCGTCCGAGTCGCCTTCGACAAGCCCGAAATCATCGACCGCCAACTAGAGGCCATCGCCTTGGCCGCAAAGGACTCCGGAGCCGACGTCTCCGTCATGGCCCCCATGGTCGCCACCGCCGCCGAGGCAGCCTGGTTCGTCAAGCGCGCCCGAGCAGCGGGCATCCCCCGAGCAGGCGTGATGATCGAAATCCCCGCCGCCGCCATGACCGCCCGCGAGATCGCCGCGGTGGTCGACTTCGTCTCCCTCGGCACCAACGACCTGGCGCAGTACCTCTTCGCCGCAGACCGCCAGGTAGGCGCCGTGGCAGCCCTCAACGACCCGTGGCAGCCGGCACTCTTGCGCCTCATCAAGCTCGTGGGCGAGGTCGGCGTCGAGACCGGCACTCCCGTGGGCGTCTGCGGCGAGGCAGCGGCAGACCCACTGCTGGCCTGCGTCCTCACCGGCATGGGCGTCACCAGCCTCTCCATGAACCACACGGCGTTGGCAGGCGTAGGCGCGAAACTCGCCGCGACCAGCCTCGACGTCTGCCAACTAGCGGCCCGAGGCGCACTGGCCGCGGCCGACCCGGCTTCAGCCAAGATCGCGGCCAGGGCCCCCCACTAGCGCGTCCACCACGGCCTTGATCACCGGGTGCCCTTCACTCCCCTGACGGACAGCGGCGTAGACCCGGCGCAACGGCGGCGTCCCCCGAACAGGGACGACGATCGCGCCGGGCACCTCCACCAACGCGTTGCGAGGAACCAAAGCCACCCCGGCCCCAGCAGCGACCAACGCCACCACAGCCCGAAAATCGTCTGACGTGTGCACGATCCGCGCGTGGGGAACAGCAACGGTCACGACATCCCGACACGGATTCCCAGCCAACGGCGCAACCCAGTCGTCATCAACAAGATCACGGACATCGATGGTCGTCCGCTCAGCCAACGAATGCCCAGCAGGCACCACCACGTCGAACGGCTCGCTGTACAACGGAAACCGAGCAACCCGCAAATCATCAGCGGGCCGGTACTCCTCCGTGACGGCAAGATCGATCTCCCCGTCCAACAACAACGGCAAACTGGCATGCCCCTCAACATCCCGAACCACAATCGACAACTGAGGCGCACTACGCCGCAACGAAGCAATAGCAGGCGCCACCACCTGACTGATGGCGGACGCAAAACTGGCCACCTTGACCTGCCCAGCAGCCCCTTCAGCAAACGACGCCAAGGAAGCCTGCGCCCGCTCCAACTCAGCAGCAACAGCATTCGCATGCCCCACCAACAGCTCCCCAGCAGCAGTCAACGACACCCGCCGCCCCCGCCGCCGCAACAGGGCCTGCCCAGTCTCAGCCTCCAGAGCAGCCAACTGCTGAGACACAGCAGAAGGCGTGAGATGCAACGCCTTCCCAGCCGCAGTCACGGTCCCGTGATCAGCCAACGCCCGCAACACAGGCAACCGCCGAGGATCAATCACCCCCCAATACTGACCCCACAACCACCACCACCCAACTCACGAGTCGAAGACCCAGTCCCGTGGCGGTTGCGATCGGCACGCGTTCGGACCGACACACCAGCAGTTGGGTGCGCTGCGAACTGAGGCCGAGGCCAGGAGTAGTTCATGCTGGCTGGCGGGGCAGGGGGTCAGGGTTACTTCCTGGCCTAGGCCTCAACCCAACCCCGTGACCAACTGGCGCATGTCTTTCGGGCCCCCGGCCTCAACTGGCCCCCGTGACCAACCGGCGCATGTCTTTCGGGCCCCCGGCCTCAACTGGCCCCCGTGACCAACCGGCGCATGTCTTTCGGGCCCCCGGCCTCAACTGGCCCCCGTGACCAACCGGCGCATGTCTTTCGGGCCCCCGGCCTCAACTGGCCCCCGTGACCA
>NZ_JBHYHC010000160.1:0-20034 GCF_042738955.1 Umezawaea sp. NPDC059074 | reverse complement strand
CGGCAGGCCGGCCTCGACGAGGACGGCCTCCAGCGCGGCGGCGGTGCGGGGGACCGATTCCGCGTGCTTGACGATGATCGTGTTGCCGAGCAACAGGTTCGGGGCGGTGAACCGGGCGACCTGGTAGGCCGGGAAGTTCCACGGCATGACGCCCAGCAGCGGTCCCAGCGGACGGGATTGCAGCACCGCGGTCACGTTGTTCCGCACCGGGAGTTCCTGGTCCGCCACCAGGTCCGGTCCCGCGGTGGCGTAGTGGTCGAAGATCGCCGCGCAGTACTCGACCTCCTCGACGCCTTCGGCCAACGGCTTGCCCATTTCCCGCCGCATCGACTCGGCGAGGTCGTCGGCGTGCTCCGCGAGCGCCTTGCCCGCTCGGCGCAGCAGAGCGGCGCGGTCGTCGACCGTGCGCTTCCGCCAGGTGAGGTAGGCCGCATGGGAAGCGCCGAGGACGTCCTGGATCTCGACGTCGGTGGCGTGCGGGAAGGACTCGACCAGGGCACCGGTCGCGGGATCGACGACCTGGTAGACGGGGTGGGTCATGCGCGCCTGCTTCACGGTGTGGGGGCGAGGTGTCCGGCCGGGGTGGTGCGGCGGCGGAAGAAGTCGGGGTAGCGGTGGCGGCAGATCGCCAACGCGATCAGGCCGACGACGACGGTGCCCGCGCCGATCACGAACGTGCCGCCGACCTGGACGCCGAACAGCGGCCAGCTCGTCCCGCTGTTGGCCGGGTTCCAGGACTGGACCAGGCTCCACGCCCCGGCCGTGAGCAGGATGACGCCGCCGATGGCGGGGAAGACGAGGCGCAGCCAGAGATCGGCCGCGCTGTCGCGCCACGCCCGGCGGTGCGCCCACGCCGAGGTGAGTCCCGTGAGCCCGTAGTAGAACGCGATCATCAGGCCGCAGGCGGACACCGCGTCGCCGATGACGAGGCCGTGGCCCAGGAAGTTCATCGCGATGTACACCGCGCCGCCGACGACCCCGACGGCGATGGTGCCGACGTGCGGGATGCGGAAGCGCGGGTGCACCCGGCCCAGCGCGCGGGGGAGCGCGCCCTGCTTGCCCATGGACAGCATCGTGCGGCTGAGCGTCAGCACGGTCGTCTCGGTCGACGCCGCCGCCGAGGTGAGGACCATCAGGATCAGCAGGTGCCACAGCACCGAGCCGAACCCGCTCGACCCGAACACCGCCGTGCCGAAGGCGTAGAACACGTCCCCGGAGTTCGCGGGGTTGGTCAGGCCGATGCCGGTGTCCCCGATGCCCGCGAAGGAGAGCGCGGCGACCGTGGCCAGGAGGTAGAGCGCCAGCAGGAGGACGGTCGAGTAGATCGCGGAACGGCCGGGGGTGCGGTGGCGGTCGGTGGTCTCCTCGTTGACGGTGAGCGCGGTCTCCCAGCCCCAGTAGATGAACAGCATCAGCACCAGGCCGCTGACGAACGCGCTCACCGACTCGCCCTGGAACGGGTTGAGCCACGAGAGCTCCGGCTCGCGCACCCCGGTCGGAGCGGTTCCGCTGTACACGCGGACCAGCGCGACGACCGAGAGGACCACGAGCATGCCGAACTCGAGGAACAACAGCACCCGTTGCACGGCGGCGGCGATCTCGATGCCGCGATAGCAGATGAGCGTCATCAGGGCGAGCCAGCCGAGCCCGGCCGCCAGCACCCACGGGTGCGACGGCGTGGTGCCGATCCCGTCCGCGCCGAAGAGGAGGAACACGTACTGCCCGGCGACCTGGGCGAGGCTGCCGACCACGAGGATGAACGAGGCGATGATCGCCCACCCCGCGAGGAAGCCGACCGTGGGGTTGAGGACGCGGGACGCCCAGGTGAAGATCGTGCCGCAGTCCGGGTCGCGCCGGTTGAGCGCGGCGTAGCCGAAGGACACGAACAGGATCGGCACGAACGCCAGCAGCACCACGGCGGGCGCCTGGAAGCCGACGTACCCGACGATGAACGCCAGGGTCGCGGCGAGGCTGTAGGCGGGCGCGGCCGAGGCGACGGCCAGGATCAGGCTCGCGGCCATGCCGAGCGCGCCGGAGCGCAGACCCTTGTCACCGGGCCCGTCGGGTGTCCCAGCAGGCGGTCTCGTCTGCTGGTGTTGCGAGTCTGACGGCATGGCCACTCCTGATTATGGTCCTCACATGGTGTGATAGGCGAACGCAATGCCTGATTGACGAGTCAGCTTGAACGTGGTGCCGGTCACTGTCAAGGCTTGGATCGCAATTTCTTCTCTCACTTGACTGAACAGTCAATGTTGCCCACTGTGGGGGAGTGACATCACCAGAACCGCAGGCCGTCGACACCGATGTCGTCGTGGTGGGCGCCGGCTACGCCGGGCTGACCGCCGCGGCACGGCTGGTCGACGCCGGAGTCGACGTCGTCGTGCTGGAGGCCGCCGAGCGCGTGGGGGGCCGGGCGCTCAGCGAGGTGCTGCCGTCGGGGGCGCGCGTCGACCACGGCGGCCAGTGGATCGGGCCGACCCAACGGCGGTTCCACGACCTCGCGGCCCGGTTCGGCTGCCGGACCTTCCCGACGTGGGAGGTCGGGAAGCACGTCGAGGTGTGGCACGACGGCGCCTGCGTGGACTACCTCGGGGCGGGCCGTCCGACCGGGCCGGGCGTCGCCGAGTACCGGCGCGTCACCGCTCTGCTCGACGACCTCGCGGCGACCGTGGACCTGGAACGGCCGTGGACCACCCCGCGGTTCGCCGAGTTCGACGCCCTCTCGGCCCAGGACTTCTTCCGGGCGACCACGCGCGACCAGGACGCGATCCGCAGGCTGGCGCTCGCCGTGCAGGGCGTGTGGTGCGCCGAGCCGCGGGAGATCTCGTTCTTCCACGTGCTGTTCTACGTGGCGTCGGCGGGCGGGTACGAGCAGCTCATGGAGACCGGCGGGTGTGCGCAGGACTCCCGGTTCGCCGGAGGAGCCGACGCGGTGGCCCGCGCGCTCGCCGCGTCGCTGGACGGGTCGATCCGCCTCGGCGAACCGGTGCGGACGATCCGGCGGACCGCGGGCGGGGTCGAGGTGGCCACCGGTCGCTCGGTCGTGCGGGCGCGACGGGCCGTGGTCACCGTGCCGCCGGCGGCGCTCGGCCGGATCACGTTCGAGCCCGAGCTGCCGCCCGCGCGCCGCGGGTGGGCCCGGTGCTCGCCGATGGGCCGGGTCGCCAAGGTGCACGCGGTGTACGACGCTCCTTTCTGGCGTGAGACCGGGTACTCCGGGATCGCCACGCTCTACGGGACGAGCCCGGTCGGCGTCGTCTTCGACAACTCCCCGGAAGACGCCTCGCTCGGCGTGCTCGTCGCGTTCGTCTACGGCGACCGGCTCGACGGCTGGGCCGACTCCTCGCAGCCGGTCCGACGCCACGACGTGCTGGCCGCGTTGGCCGGGGTGGCGGGACCGCAGGCCTGGGAACCGCTCGACTACGTCGAGAAGGTCTGGCCCCGCGAGCACTGGACCATCGGCGGGTACGAGTGCTTCGTGACCCCAGGGGGCTGGACCGCCTACGGGGAGGACGGGTGGCGCGCCCCGACGGGACCCGTCCACTGGGCGGGGGCGGAGACCGCTTCGGTGTGGAACGGCTACATCGACGGGGCGATCTCCTCGGGCGACCGCGCGGCGACCGAGGTGATCGGCGCGCTGAAGGCGAGGACGGGGTGACCCGGTGTCGTCCGGCATACTGGCGGGATCATGACTCCTCTCGACCAGGCACGCGGGTCCGACCCGACAGGGGCGTGTTCGTGACCGGCGTGGCCACCGAGCCCTCGGACCTCCCGGTGCGCGTGCGGACGGCGATCCGGGCGGCCAAGCTGTCGCAGCGCGAACTGGCCCGCCGCATCGGGATGGACCCCACGGCGCTGTCGAAGGCCCTGCGCGGGACGCGGCGGCTGCGCGACGAGGAGATCGCGGCGATCGGGAAGGCCTGCGGCGTGTCCGTGGGCTACCTCGCCGAGGGGACCGGCCCGTCACCGGTCCTCCCGGAGACCGGGAACCGGGCCGAGCCGGTGACCGTGGCCGAGCGGCGGGAGCAGATCCTCGACGCCGCGACGGTGCTCATCGCCCGCCGCGGCTACCACAACGTCCGGGTCTCGGACATCGCCCGGTACTGCGGGACCAGCACGGCCACGGTCCACTACCACTTCCCGAGCAAGGAAGCGGCCCTGCACGCCGCGATGGAGTACTACGCCCACCGCTTCCGCAGCCGCCTGGACGCCGAGTTCGACCAGGCGATCTCCGCACGGGACAAGCTGCGCAGGCTCATCGAGGTGCAGCTCGTCCTCACCACCGAGGACGTCGACGAGTGGTCGGTCTGGATCCAGTTCTGGACCCAGGCCATGCTCGAACCCCGCCTGCGGCCCGCCCAACGCCGGATCTACTCGGACTGGCGTCGACTCGTGGTGACCCTGCTCGCCGAGTGCCGGACCGAAGGCCTCCTCGCCGATGTCGACATCGATGAGCTGGCGGACAGGTTCACCGCGATGGTCGACGGCCTGGCGATCCAGATCCTGGCCGACTCGACGGACATGTCACCGAACCGGATGCGGTCCCTCCTCCTGACGGCCTTCGAACCACACCTCACCCTCACCTGAGCGAACCCGACGCCGGTCGTGCCCTCGCGCTCGACCAGTCGAACACGCCTGGGGCCACGTCCGCCGCAGGCGGGGTTATCGTTCGGTCATGACCAGGGAGCCCAGCATCTACCTCCAGAACTGCCCTTCGCGCGCGGTGATCGGCGTGATCGCGAGCCACTGGGGAACCCTGGTGCTCGGCACCCTGTTCGACGGCACGCTGCGCTACACCGAGATCCGTCGGTCGATCGAGGGGATCAGCGAGAAGATGCTGGCCCAGACGCTCCAGTCGCTCGAGCGCAGCGGCTTCGTCGTCCGCCGGGTGCACCCGGTCATCCCGCCGCACGTGGACTACACGCTGACCCCGATGGGCATGCAGGTGGCGTCGCAGGCAAGAGGCCTGCTCGACTGGGTCACCGCGAACATGGGCGACATCGTGGAGGCTCAGCACGCCTACGACGCAGGCAGGGCGGAGACCCGCGGTTAGACCACGCGACCTGCCTTCCGGTCCTTGCCGCGAAGTGGCCGGTCCCGGTGCACGGTCAGCGTTCGATGGCGGCCTTCGCCAGGCGCAGCAGCGCGTCGTCGTCGAGGTGCGATCCGTCCCAGATGGACTCGAACCTGGTGATCAGGCCCTGCTCGTCCAGTTCCAGGACGTTCACCCCGCGCCGCACGGCTCCCGTCGCGGTCCACTCGTAGCCACCGCCGACGGCCGAGCCCACGACGTGGCGCACCTCGGTCCCGTCACCCAGGTAGGGCAGGGTCCCCTTGGCCGCGGCCAGGAACGACGTGATGTGCCGTGACCCGGTGAGGTGCACGTGGGCGGTCAGGTCGACGAACGTCGCGTCCTTCGAGAACAGGGCCGCCGCGCCGGCCGCGTCACCCGCGGCGAACGCCTGGTTCAAGCTCGCCGCGACCTCCTTGATCCGGTCCGCGGCGACGTCGCCGACGACGGATTCCTTGAAGTCGGCGGGGAACTCCGAGTCGGCGTGCCGGAACCCGATGAGGTTGGCCGCGCCGATGTGGTTGGTGTCCCAGTAGTCGATCCAGCGCGCGATCTTGCCGTCGAGGAAGTTCACGACGCTGATCGCCCGCATGTCGGCCGGGAAGAAGATGCCGGGGTCGTTGGCGAAGCACACGACGGCGCTGGTCTCGTCGCCGACGACGCGGGTGACGTAGGAACTCGCGCCCGCGGGCCAGCTCGGCAGTTGCTGGGCGAACAGGTCGCGCAGCCCCTCCCAGGACGGGAACTCCAGGCCGAGGGTCGCGTCGATGTAGGCGAACCGCTCCTTGCTGAAGTGCGCGATCGTGGCGTCGACGTCTCGGCGGGACTTCGACCGGAAGTAGGCGGTGACCGTCGCCACGGCCTCCGGTGAGGCGTGCGAAGTCTCGACGATGGCGTTGGTGGAACTCATGGTCTGACCTTTCGGGTGTGCCGGTCCTTTGTGGCCGGTCGAGGGGGTGATGTCCTGCTGTGCGCTTCCGTGCTGGTCAGGCGGGGGAGACGATGGCGTCGAACGTGGCGTGGTCGTAGATGAGCTGCCCGCTGGAGACGCGGTCACCGGTGACGGTGAACCAGCCGCCGGTGGGCAGCCAGCCGATGCCCGCCGGTCCGGCGATGCCGATCTCGTACAGGGCGGCGACGTCGTCGCCGTTGACGACGGTGCGCAGGACGCGGTGGCCGCGGACGATCGTCAGCAGGCCTTCTGCGACGGCGAAGAACTCGTCGGCGCTGTGCGCGGCGGCGAACGGTCCGATGAGGCTGAAGTCGTCGGTGATGGTGTCGCGGGTCGCCGCGGCGTCACCGGAGTAGTAGGCGGTGAAGAAGCGTTCGACGGTGTCCAAGGCGGTCATTGCGGTCTCTCCGGAAGTGCTGTTCGAGCAGGGCTCGGTCCTCGGTGGACTTCGTTGGCGCGAGCCTAAAACCGGACCGGCGGGGGGAGAAGAACGCACTATGTCGTTCGGTACTCACCTCGAGGTGAGGATGCAGGTCGGAAGGCGTGGGTCCGGTACCGCTCGTCGAACCGCCTTCGCTCGGGGGCGCGACGGCGTGCTGATCCGGGATCGCGCCGACGGATGTGTATGATGGGCATCATCCAGAATGTGGCTGGCCCGTGGATGGATCTCGAGGAGGTGGCGGCATGGGGCACTCCCAGGCGGCCAAGGCGGAGTCGCGGGAACGCGTGCTCCGGATCACCGCTCGCCGCATCCGTGAGGAGGGGATGGCGAACCCCGGCGTCGCGGACCTGATGAAGGAGGCGGGGCTGACCCATGGCGGGTTCTACAAGCACTTCACCTCGCGCGACGACCTGATCGACGAGGCGGCCGCGGTCGCCCTGCTCGACGGGGAGGCCAAGATGGCCGCGGCGGCCGAGCGTGGCGCCGACGACCCGCGCGCGGCGTTGATCGACGCCTACCTCAGCCCCCGCCACCGCGACACCCCCGGAACGGGGTGTGCTCTGGTGACGCTCGGCGCCGCGGTCGGCCGTGGTGGCGACGACGTCAAAGAGGTCTACGAGAAGCAGGTCCGGAGCTACCTGTCGCTGCTGGGCGACGCGACGGAGGAAGACCGCGCCGAGGCCGTGGTCACCTTGAGCGCGATGGTCGGCGCGCTGCTGATGTCGCGGGCCGTCGCGGACCCGGCGGCGTCCGAGGAGCTGCTGCGAACGGTGGCGGAGCGGCTCAAGCGGTCGACCGCGAAGCCGAACGAGGGCGCGCGGAAGCGTGGTGCCACCTCCCGGCGACAGCCGTCGTGAAGCGTCCTCCCGGCAGGCCACAGGTTCGAGCGGCCTCACCCGGTTTCACGGGCAGCCAGCCGTGAGGTCCACTGTGGACCCGAGCGCCGTCGGGTGCTCGATCGAACGCGCGCTTCACGTCGTCGGCGAGCGGTGGACCTTCCTGATCCTGAGGGAAGCGCACCTGGGCACCACCCGGTTCGCCGACTTCCGCACCGCGTTGGGCATCGCCTCGGACGTGCTCGCCGCCCGGCTCGAAAAGCTCGTCCGAGTCGGTGTCCTGGAACGACGCGACTACCGCAACCAGGGCGAACGCGCGCGAGCCGACTACCACCTCACCCCCAGCGGCGTGGAACTGCGACTCGTGCTGGGAGCGCTGGGGCAGTGGGGCGACGACCACCTGCCGCTCCGGGACGGCTCCACGTGCGGACGCCGGAACCGGCGGACCGGCGAGGACGTGCGCGTCGCCTTCGTCGCCGACCCGGCCGACGCCCTCGCCATCGCGGACGTGACCTTCACCCGCCCACCGACCCCGTGACCTCCCGATCGCGGAACCGTCAGAGAACAGGAACCAGTTGATGACCACCGTGTCCCCGTTGCGCGTTGTCGAGCGTTCTCCCTCGTACTGGCGCGTGACGTTCGACAGCCCGCCGATCAACCTGGTGACCTTCGAGGTCTTCGCCGCGCTCGGGGACCTCGTCGAGCGGATGGAGGCGGCCGAGGACCTGAAGGTCGTGGTGTTCGACAGCGCGGACCCGGACTTCTTCCTGGCGCACTTCGACATGGTGCCGCCGAAGACGCCCTACACCGGACCCGCGTGGCTCGACACCGCGAGCCGCATGGCCCGCTCCCGCGTCATCACCATCGCGTCCATCCGCGGCAGGGCGCGGGGCGTGGGGAGCGAGTTCGCGCTGGCGTGCGACATGCGGTTCGCCAGCAGGGAGAACGCCGTGCTGGGGCAGCCGGAGGTGGGCGCGGGCGTCACGCCGGGAGGCGGGGCGACGGAACGCCTTCCGCTGCTGGTGGGACGGGGCCGGGCGTTGGAGATCATCGCCGGGGCCGACGACTTCGACGCCGACACGGCGGAGCGGTACGGCTGGATCAACCGGGCGCTTCCCGACGCCGAACTCGACGCCCACGTGGACCGCGTCGCCACCCGCGTCGCCTCCTTCGACCGGCGTGCGCTGGCCGAGGCGAAGGCGCTGGTCAACAGGTCCACGCTGCCGTCGGAGGCCGACCTGGCGGCGGGCGCGGCCACGTTCCGGACCTCGCTCACCTGGCCGGAGGCCCGAGACCGGGTCGGCAGGCTGCTCCGGCGCGGGATGCAGCAGCGGGGCGAACTCGAATACCGGCTGGGAGAGCACATCGCCGACCAGTGAAGTCCGTGTTGTCAGGAGACGCGAATGCATGTCGTACGTGTGACGGAGTTCGGACCGGCGGACAGTCTGGAGTGGACGGAGGCGCCGGACCCCGAGCCCGGCCCTGGCGAGATCCTGGTCTCCCTCACGGCCGCGGCGGTGAACCGGTCCGACCTGCTGTACCGATCGGGCCAGTACCACAGCGGCCCACCACTGCCCGCCGTGCCGGGCTCGGAGGGAGCGGGCACGGTCGTGGCGCTCGGCGCGAACGCCGGCGAGTTCGCCCTCGGCGACCGCGTCGTGATCTGGGGACCGATGGGAACGCCGGGCTGCTACGCGGAACTGGCGGCCGTTCCGGTGGACAGGGCGTTGGTGGTGCCCGAGGGCGTGAGCCTGGTCGCGGCGGCGGCCACGCCGATCGCCTGGCTGTCGGCGTGGTACTGCCTGCGGCACCTGGTCGACGTGCGACCGGGTGACGTCGTGCTGCTCAACGCCGCGGCCAGTGGCGTCGGCAGCGCCGCCGTCCAGATCGCCAAGGACGCGGGCGCCACCGTCATCGCCGTTGTCGGCACCGCCGAGAAGGAGCAGTGGGTGCGGGAGTTGGGCGCCGATCACGTGGTGCGGCGCGACCGCGACGACGTTCTCGCCACGGTTCGCCACCTCACGGAGGGGCGAGGTGCGGACGCCGCCCTGGACCTGGTCGGCGGAGACGCGTTCGCGACCGCCGTGCGCTCCGTGGGCCACGCCGGGCGCGTGGCCGCGATGGCGAACGTGGCGTTGGACCCGACCACCCTCGACACCCGTGACTTCTACCCCAAGAACGCGAGCATCTTCGGGTTCCAGATCAACGACCTCATGCGCCACGGCTGGGACCCGCGACCCGATCTCACCGCGTTGCTGACCGGCATCGCGGACGGCCGTTTCACCGTGCCCGTCGACTCGACCTTCCCGCTCGCCGAGGCGGCCGCTGCCCACCGCCGCCTGGAGTCGGCGCGGACCAGGGGCAAGATCGTCCTGACCATCTGACGGCCGGTCGTCGGCGGTGGGTCCGGGTGGGCCTGCACGGGTTCCGGACCGTGGAACCCGTGCAGGCCTGGCGGTGCCTCGGTGTGGCTAGTTCCGGCCTGCCATCACCCCGCCGTCCACGTCCCAGATCGCGCCGGTGACCCAGCCCGCCTGCTCGGAGAGGAGGAACGTGACCACGGCGGAGACGTCCTCGGTCGTGCCGATCCGGCCCGCCGGGTGGAAGTCGTTGAAGCTCGCCAGCACGGTGTCGACCTCGGCGGGCGGGATGAAGCCCTCGTAGATGGGGGTGGCCACCACGGCGGGGGAGATGGCGTTGACCCGGATCTTGTGGGCCGCCAGCTCCAGCGCGAGGTGCTGGGTCAGGGCGTGCAGGCCCGCCTTGGCCATCGAGTACGCCGACGACGGGGTCGCGGCGATGGCCTGCTGCGCCCACATGCTGCCGATGGTGACGATGGCGCCGCCGCGGCCGCCGGCCACCATGCCCCGCGCCACCGTCTGGGTGATCAGGAAGGTGGCCTTGTTCAGGTCGAGGTAGGAGTCGTAGTCGGCGGCGGTGTGCTCGAGGAACGGCTTCGGCACGAACACGCCTGCCGCGTTGACCAGCAACGTGGCGTCGGCGTGCTGGCCGGCCAACTCCTCGCGGACCCTGTCCGTCTCGGCGGGGTCGCGCAGGTCGGCGGTGATGCCCCACGCCTGTCCGTGATTGGCCAGGTCGGCCACGGTCTTCTCGACCCGCTCGAGGCGGGAGCCGATGACGACCGCGCTGCCGCCGCGGCGGACGACGTCCGAGGCGATCTGACGGCCCATGCCGCTGCTGCCGCCGACGACGACGAGCTTGCGACCGGTGAAGTCCTGTCCCATGATGGTTCTCCTCATCTGACTACCTACTAGTTGGAAGGTTGCTTGGTCATGCGAAAGGGCGCCGCGCTGTGCCACGCGCGGCGGCCTTCGGTCGTGCGGTTCTCAGAGCAGGGCGGTGACCAGGGTCGCCGCCACCGAGCGGACCACGTCCCGGTCCTGGTCGGCGGCACCGGTCGGCTGCCCGTGGGCGCGGGCCAGCAGCAGTGCCCCCTCCAGGGACGCCAGGTAGGCCTCCGCCGCCGCACCGGTCCGGGCGGCGGGCATGCCCGCCTCGGCCAGCACGCCCGCCACCCACTGCCGCTGATCGGCGAAGAACGCGTCCGTCGCCTGCCTCACCTGAACGGGCAGGCTCTCCGCGTCCACGGCGAACACGCCGCAGAGGCAGATGCGGCCGCCTTGGGCGAAGGTCTCGGCGTACAGCCCGGCGTAGCCGACCAAGCGCTGCCGCGGGTCGGCCGCGCCGTCGTCGACCTCCTTCCGCGCCGCGGCGAACCGTTCCCGGTAGCGCACGATCAGCGCCTCGGCCAGTGCGGCCTTGGTGGGGAAGTGGTGGTGGATGCTCGGTTTCGTGATGGACAGCTCGGCACTGATGTCGGCGTAGGAGAAGCCGTTGTACCCCCGGACCTGCACGAGCGTCTGAGCGCTGTCCAGGATCCGATCCGCTGTCGTGGTCACGGGGGAATTTCTACCTTCTAGTTGGTAGGCCAGTCAAGCGGTATGACCGGCGTCACAGGTGTCGGCGCTCAGGAACGGGCCTCGCCCGCGGGCGGGGTCCAGCCGGTGGCGCGGATCCACTCGGCCAGGTCCCAGGTGGTCGGCTCGATCGCCCGCACCGCCGCGAGGTCCGAGGGATAGGAAGCGCCCTTGGCGAACCAGCGGAACATCGCCTCCTCCTCGGGGTCGCCGCCCAGCACGCTCAGCGGCAGGGCCTCGTAGCGCGCCGGGAGCCCGGTGTGTGCGCCGAACACCGCGGCGATCTGGCTGCCCGTCAGCTCGTCGCCGATGACCTCGACGGCACCGCCGGGCACGTCCGCTGTGCCGAGCAGGATCGCGGCGGCGACCAGGCCGATGTCCTTGACCGCGACCAGCTTCAGGCCGACGCCGTCGGGCACGGGCATCCTCACCACGATCTCGTGGTCCCGCGCGACCAGTGGCAGCGTCGCGAAGTTGTCCATGAAGGCGACCGGGCGGACCATCGTGGCCCGCAGGCCGGACCGCCTCAGCAGTTCCTCGATCCGGCCCTTCGACTCGAAGTGCGCCACGCCCGAGTCGTGCTCGGCTCCGCTGACCGAGTTGAACACGACGTTCGGCACACGCGCCGCGACCGCCGCGTCGATGAGCGCGGTGCCCAGCCGGATCTCGTGCTCGGTCTCCTCGGGGGTGTGCGATTCCGGGGTCATGAAGTAGAACGCGTCGACCGCTTCCAGTGCGGTGACCAGTGACGTCGGGTCGTCGGTGCGGATGGTCGACAGTTCGACGCCCCGAGCGGCCAACGCCTGTGCGCGGTCGGAGTCGGGGGTGCGAACGAGGGCTCGCACCCGCGCTCCACGGGTCAGGAGCGCATCGACGACCGCCCCGCCCTGCTGTCCCGTCGCGCCGAAGACCGCGATCGTGCCGGTGTGCTGCGTGTTCATGGTGCCCGCCCCTCATTGGTTCATGTCGTGAACTAAAGTAGTTCACGACATGAACCAACGCAAGGGTGTGCGGGAGGTCAGGGAGAGGTGTCCGAGGTGTCCACGATGGTGGTGGCGAGGCGTTCGAGCTCGCGCTGGTCGTCGGCGTCGAGGTGCTCCGCGATGTCGGGCAGGCGCTTGGCCGTCTCGGCGAACACGGCCTCGGCGAGCACCTTCCCCGCGGGCGTCACGCCGAGCATGACGACCCGCCGGTCCTGCTCCGAGCTGACCCGGCTGACCAGGTCGCGCCGCTCGGTGCGGTCCACGAGCTGGCTCAACGCGTTCTTGGTCATGCCGAGCGAGGTGGCGAGGTACGCCATGCGCCGCGGCTCGTTCCTGATCGCGCACAGGAGCGTGGCCTGGGAGGGGGTCAGGTCGTACTCGGCGCAGATCCGCGCGTACCTGCGCTGGATCAGGACCGAGAGCCAGAACAGCTTGTCGCCGTAGTCCACGCGCGCCTCCCCTCGTCCGGTGCCGAAACGCCCAGCCTACTGCCGCGTTACCGGCTCACCTGCCGTGTTCGACCGCGGGTAGTCCGGTAGGGGCCAGGCGCCGCCTCGGTCCTCCTTCGCGAACCGGGCCGCGAGTTCGGGGAGCTTGAGGAAGCTGCCGACCGCGCCCAGGGTGCGCAGGGCGGTGATCCCGAGCCTGCCCTGGGGGAACCCGAAGCGCAGGACCTTCGGGTTGACCTCGGCCTGGACGGTGTCGACGAAGGGCCGCAGCGCTTCCTGGTAGCGGGCGAAGGCCGTCGGGAGGTCGCCGGGGCTCCGGTTGATCTCGCCCGCCAGGACGTAGGCGCCGACGAGCGCGGCGGAGGTGCCCATGCCGCTGTAGGGCGAAGCGCAGTAGCCCGCGTCGCCGACGAGCGCGACCCGCCCGTCGGACCAGGTCGGGATCCGGACCTGCGCGACCTCCTGGGAGTAGAAGAACTCGGCCGTCTCCATGCCCGCGAGGAACCTCTCGGTCTGCCACCCGGCGTCGCGGAACCGATCGGACCAGAACCGCTGCTGCCGGTCGACCGGCTGGCGGTGGATCGCGGTGGCCTCCGCGGACTGTTCCCACAGGGCGAAGTAGACCTGGGTCTCGTCGGCGTTGTGGGAGCGCCGCATGATCATGCGGCCGCCGGGCGCGTTGTAGGTCTCCCGGAGGTCGTCGTCGGTCGCGTCGCGCGGGATGAACCAGTACGCCATGTGGATCCCCACCGGCCAGTACGGGTCGGGACCGCCCGCGGGCAGCAGGTCGCGGCGGATGCGCGACCCCTGGCCGTCGGCCCCGATCAGGACGTCGAACTCGTCGGTGGTCCCGTCGGAGAAGCGCGCGAGGACGCGGTCCGCGTCCTGTTCGAAGCTCTCGACGCCGGTGCCGAAGACGAAGCGCACGTCGTCCTTCGTCGCGTCGTGGAGGATGCGCACCAGGTCCCCGCGCATGATCTCGTACTCCGAGGTCAACGTCTGACGGCCCTTGCCGGAGGTGTTGGCCATGACCGAACCCCACCGCCTGCCCCGCGCGTCCACGAACGCCACGCCGGGCTCGTGCACGAGTTCGGCGCGCACGGCGTCGAGCAGTCCCATGCGCTCGACCGCCTCGATGCCCTGTCCTCGCAGGTCGATCTGCGCGCCGGTGGCGCGCAGCGCCGGGAAGCGCTCCACCACCACGACCTCGTGACCACCCCGCGCGAGCCAGTAGGCCGCCGCCTGACCGGCGATGCCGCCCCCGCAGACCAGGACCTTCAGCGAAGGCCCGGATGTCGTGTCCATGACCGCCCCTTTCAGTGATAGGCAACTGGCGCCCAGCATCGACTATCACTGATAGGGAGTCAAGGCCTATCGGTGATAGTCTGTCGGCGTGATGAAGCTGGACCGCGAGACCATCGTCAGCGAGGCGCTCGTCCTCCTCGACGAAACGGGGCTCGACGCGGTGAGCACCAGGCAGTTGGCGAAACGCCTTGGCGTGGAACAACCTTCGCTCTACTGGCACTTCCGCAACAAGGCGTCGCTGCTCGACGCGATGGCCGAGGCCGCGATCGCGAGCCACGCCACCGCACCCCTGCCGACGCCGTCGGACGACTGGCGCGACTGGCTCGTGGAGAACTCGCGCAGCTTCCGCCGAGCACTGCTGGCCCACCGCGACGGTGCACGGCTGCACGCCGGGACCACCCCCCAAGGCGCGGACCTCTCCCGCGCCCTGCACAAGCTGCGGTTCCTGGTCGACTCGGGACTGCCCGAGCACGACGCCCGGATCGCGATGCTCACCACCAGCCACTTCACGGTCGGCAGCGTGCTGGAGCAGCAGGCGGAGGAGGCCGACGAGGGCGACGGTCCGGGCCTGGACCGGGCGGAGGCGTTCGAGGCCGGGCTCGCGCTGATCGTCGAGGGCGTCGCCTTGCGCGCCGACCGACTCCCGCGCTGATCCCGTTGATCCGCGCTTGACTCTCAAGCCACTTGAGATCCCATAGTGGTGGGTGTGAACGAGGTGTACTCGATCGGGGACGTCGCTCGCCGCACCGGCTTGAGCGTGAGCGCCATCAGGTTCTACGCCGACGAGGGCGTCGTCCCGCCGACCGGTCTCACCGAGGGCGGGTTCCGGCGGTACGACGTGCACGCCATCGCGCGGCTCGAACTCGTGCGCACCCTGCGCGACCTGGGCGCGGGCCTGGACGACATCCGCCGTGTGCTGGCCGCGGAGACCACCCTGCCCGACCTGGCCCGCGCGCACCTGCGGCTGGTCGAGGAGCAGTTGCAGCAGTTCCAGGCGCGGCGTGCGGTGCTGCGGACCATCGTTCGGCAGCAGACCACCACCGAGCAGGTGAGCCTGATGCACAAGCTGGTGTCGATGTCCGACGACGACCGCGACCGGCTCATCACCGAGTTCTGGGACTTCGTGACCACCGGCCTGGACGTCCACCCCGGCTTCGTCCAGCGGCTGTACGACGCGCGACCGCACCTGCCCGAGGAGCCGTCCGCCGAGCAGCTCGAAGCCTGGATCGAACTCGCCGAGATGGTGCGGGACAACGAGTTCCGGACGTCGATGAGGGAGTTCTACCACCGCCGGTTCACCACCGACCAGGGCAGGCTGATGGCAGGCCCGGAGATGGTGGAACGCGCCGAGCGGCACCGGCGGCTCGTCCTGGAGGCGATGGCGGCGCAGCAGGCCGATGTTCCCGCGGAGTCCCAGCGGGCACGGGACATCGCGGAGCGGGTGGTCGCCGCTCAGGCCGAGATGCTGACCGCCATGACCGGACGGCACGACCCGGACCGGGCTCGCCGCGGCGTGGTCGAGTTCGACCGCGACCGCGCGGCGGCCCGGTGGCGGGCCGGGTCGACCGGCCTGACGCTGTTGACCAGGTACCACTCCCTGGTGGCGACGATCAACGGGACGCCCGCTCCGGATCCGGACAAGGCGGCGGCGGTCCGGGAGTGGATGGCCGCCGCGCTGCGCCGGGAGACCACCTGACGATCGCCTGGTCCGGTAGCTCGTCGGCGACTGCCGCCCGATCGGGGTGCTACAGTCGTTTCATTAGTCGATCGGCTAATGAAATGAGAGGGTGCTGTGATGGCGGAAACGGTACTGGTCACCGGTGGTACGGGGTACGTCGCGGGCTGGTGCGTCGTCGAGTTGCTCAAGCGCGGGTACGACGTGCGGACCACCGTGCGCAGCGAGTCCAAAAAGGACGCGGTGCTCCGAGCCGTGGCCACCGAGGTCGAGCCGGGGGACCGGGTGAGCTTCGCCGTCGCGGACCTGACCTCCGACGAGGGTTGGGCCGCGGCGATGGACGGCTGCGACTACGTGCTGCACGTCGCCTCTCCCATGGGCGCGGACGATCCGAAGGACAAGGACCCGGACGCGCTGCTGCTGCCCGCCCGTGACGGGGCGCTGCGCGTGTTGCGCGCGGCGACCGCCGCCGGGGTGAAGCGGGTCGTCATGACCTCCGCCGCGAACACCGCCAGCCCGTCCTCGTACCGGGACGAAGGCGTCAGCGACGAGACGTTGTGGACGGACCCGACCGATCCGACGCTGCCCGCCTACCGGCGGTCCAAGACGGCCGCCGAGCGGGCGGCGTGGGACTTCATGGCGGGCCACGACGGTCCGACGACGCTCACCACCATCCTGCCCGGCGCGGTGTTCGGCCCGATCCTGACGCCCAGCACGCTGAACTCGGTCCAGGTCATCGGCCGCCTGGTCAAGGGCATGCCCGGCACGCCCAGGATCGGGTTCGAGGTCGTCGACGTTCGCGACCTGGTCGACGTCCACATCCGGGCCATGACCTCGCCCGAGGCCGCGGGGCAGCGGTTCCTGGCCACCGGCGAGTTCCTGTGGATGAGCGACGCCGCCCGCGCGCTGCGCGACGGCCTGGGCGAGGACGGCGGCAAGGTGCCCACCCGCACCTTGCCGGACTTCCTGGTCCGGTTGTCCGCGGTCTTCGACCCGTCGTTGCGGGAGATCATGCCCGCGCTCGGCAGGCGCCACCGGCACAGCACCGCCAAGGCGGAGCGGGTGCTCGGCTGGCGCGCGCGTCCGGCCGCCGAGACGGTCGTCGCCTGCGGCAAGAGCCTGATCGCGCACAACGTCGTCTAGCCGCGTCAGACAGTGCGCGATGGTGGGGACCCTCGCGCCGATGAGCTGGTCATCAGCGACCTCGGTATGGCCGACCGCCGCCCGCGTCCGGCGCGGCAGGTCACCGGATTTGAGCTGGGAAAGGACGACCGTGACCGCACAACCCGGCACCGACGATGACGCTCACCTGTCGGACGTGCCTCCTCCCGCTCGTCGGCGGCGACGATGGGTGCGTCGGGCCGCGGCCGTCGTCGGGGTCATGACGGTGATCTTGGTGATCGGCGGCTTGGTCTTCGTGCGCGGCACACCGTTCGGCGCGAGTCCGACCGGTGAGCGACTGGCGCGAATCGAGCAGTCGCCGCAGTGGCGTGACGGGGAGTTCCGGAATCCCCAGCCGCGGTCGACCGCGTTCTGGGGCGCGCTCGCCGGGTCGATCTTTGGGGAGAGCGGTGTCAGCAGTCCGGACCGGCCCCTCGACATCGCGCCTACCGACACCGGCTTGTTCGACGCCGCGCCGAGGGAGGGCTTGCGCGTCACGTGGTTCGGCCACTCCTCGACCTTGGTGGAGATCGACGGGCTCCGGGCGCTGATCGACCCGTTCTGGGGAGCGCAGTCGGGGCCGTCCGGTCTGGTGGGCACCAAGCCCTTCTACCCGCCGCCCGCCGCCCTGTCGGACCTCGGGCCGGTGGACGTCGTGCTGATCTCGCACGACCACTGGGACCACCTCGACCAGCCGACCATCAGCGCGATGGCGGGGTGGTCGACGACCACGTTCGTGGTGCCGTTGGGCATAGGCGCGGACCTGGAGCGGTGGGGGATCGCCCCGGACCGGATCCGCGAGCTCGACTGGTGGCAGAGCACCACGGTGGACTCGGTGGAGCTGGTGTCGACGCCCGCCAGGCATTCGTCAGGGCGAAATCCGTTGCACGGCAACGAGACGCTGTGGTCGGGGTGGGCGTTGCGGGGATCGCTGCACCGGGTGTGGTACTCGGGTGACTCCGGGTACTTCGCCGACCTCGCGCGGATCGGGGAACGACTCGGCCCGTTCGACGTGACCCTGGTGGAGTCGGGGCAGTACGACCCGAACTGGCCGGACAACCACCTGGGCCCGGAACTGGCCGTGCGGGCCAACGAACTGGTGGGCGGCAAGCTGATGATCCCGGTCCACTGGGGACTGTTCACCCTGGCGCCGCACACGTGGACGGAACCCGTCGAGCGCGTGCGTGCCGAGGCGAACTGCCGTGGGCAGAGCTACCTGGCGCTCGTGCCGGGGGTGCCGACCGAGCCGACCGCGAGCGCCGTCGCCGCTCAACGGCAGTGGTGGCCCGCGCTGCCGTGGCGCACCGCCGCGACCACGCCGCTCAACCCGACGATCGACGGCGATCCGGATCACCGGATCGACCTCGTTCCCTGTGTGGTCGGCGGTCGATAGAGCGACCGGCGTTGACGGTTTCGTTCCAGCTCAGCAGGATTTGGAGTTTCTCGGCGGACGGCGAGCCGACGTCGGCCGTGTAGATCGAGAAGAACTGCCCGCCCGAGTCGGGGACGTCGAGGGTCTCGTAGTTGAGGGTCATCGTGCCCACCGTCTCGTGGAAGATCCGCTTGGCGCCGTGACCGTGCTTGAACAGCCGGTACCCGGCCCAGAAGCGGGCGAAGTCCTCCGAGGCCACGGACAACTCGCCGACGAGCCGCTCCAGCGCCTCGTCGGGACGCCGCGGGTCGCGGGCCGCGCGGAGTGCCGCCACGGTCGGCGCCGCGACTTCCTCCCAGTCCGGGTACTTCGTGCGCGTCGACGGGTCGAGGAACAGCCAGCGCGCGATGTTGCGGTCCTGGGGCGCCATCGCGCCGAAGTCGGCCAAGAGGACCGTCGCGGCGCTGTTCCAGGCGAGGACCTCCATCCGCGGTCCTTGCAGGATCACCGGAATGGGATCCATGGCCGTGATCAGGCTCCGCAGGTTTCCGCGTGCTCGCACGGTCGGCGGGGCCTTCTGGCGGGTCCGTGCGCGTTCGGTGCTCACGAGGGCGCGCAGGTGCTCGCGTTCGAGCGGCGTGAGCCCGAGAACGTCCTCGATCGCGGTGAGGATCTGGTCGGAGACGGTGCCGATGCGCCCCTGTTCGAGACGGGCGTAGTAGTCGACGCTCACCCCCGCGAGAGCGGCGACCTCCTCACGGCGCAGACCTTTCCCGCGGCGGGGAGTCGCGGACGCGGGAAGTCCGGTCGACGACGGACTGATCCGTGCGCGACGCGACATCAGGAACTCGCGAAGGTCGTTGGACTTGGCCACACCGGCCATCTTCCCCCGGAACGAACCGGCATGCCCGGCTTATCAGGTACTCGGAGTACCAGGTGGACCCGTGCGCGCTAAGCGGGCCCGATCGCCCCCGGTGGGTGGTCGACTCGGGGAGCACGACGTCACCCGATCGTCCAAGGGAGAGACCATGTCCGAGAACCTGAGCGGCACCGTCGCGGTCGTCACCGGCGCGTCGAGCGGCATCGGCCGCGCGACCGCGCGCCGCCTGTCCACCGCGGGCGCGTCGGTCGTCCTCGTCGCCCGCCGTGAAGACCGGCTCCAGGAGTTGGCCGCCCGGATCCGGGCCGACGGGGGAGACGCGCTCGCCATCGGGGTGGACCTCACCGATTCCGGTGCCGCACAGGCGGCGATCGAGCGCGTGGTGACCGAACTCGGCCGCGTCGACACCCTCGTGAACGCGGCGGGCGCGATGCTCAACGGCCCGTCCGACGAGTCGTCCTTGGCGGAGTGGGACCGGATGGTCGACATCAACCTCCGTGGCCTGCTCTACGTCACCAAGGCCGCGCTTCCCCACCTCTTGAGTGCCGCGGAGAGCAGCTCCCGCAAGGTGGCCGACGTCGTCAACGTCTCGTCGGTCTCGGGTCGGTTCGCCGCCCCCGGTGTCGCCGTCTACACGGCCACCAAGTTCGCGGTCACCTCGGCCACCGAGGCGTGGCGTCAGGAGTACACGACCCGGAACCTGCGGTTCTCGGTGATCGAGCCGGGCCGCACCGAGAGCGAGCTGTTCGACCAGAAGGCGGGTGCCGCCGAGGGTTTCACCGCCATGTTCGGCGAGGTCGAGGCCCTGCACGCCGAGGACGTCGCCGAAGCCGCCGCGTTCATCGTGACCAACCCCCGCAGGGTCGCGGTCAACGAGATCGTCATCCGCCCTACCGACCAGCCCTAGTCATCCGCGCCGGTCGGGCCCACTGACAGCGACCGTGGCCAAGCGCCCGAGCTGCGCGGCGAC
>NZ_JBHYHC010000159.1:0-20178 GCF_042738955.1 Umezawaea sp. NPDC059074 | reverse complement strand
ACTCCCCGGTACTGGCGGCCGTGGGGCTTGTGGGGGATCGGGGGCGCCCCCCCCGGGGGTGGGGTGGCGGGGGGCGGGGCGCGGGGCGCCCCGGCCCCGCGCGGGTCAGCCGTTCTTCTGCTTGTACCTCTCGTGGGCGCTGTTCACGAGTTGCACGTACTGGCCCATGCCCTTGCCGTCCAGCTCCTTGACGTAGGCGTCCCAGTCGGCCAGGTCGCGGTCGCCGAGGACGAACTGGAGCGTCGCCTGCTTCACCAGGTCCTTCAACGGCGTCTCCCACAGCGTCGCCTGCTCGCGCTCGGTGTCGCTGAACGGCGCGGGCGGGGCGAGCGCCAGGTTCTTCTTGCCGGAGATGGACTTCTGGAAGGCGACCTCCTCGTCGGTGAACATCGACTGGAGCAGTTCGGTGCTGCCGCCGTAGGCGAACACGCCGCCCTGGAACCCGAAGTCCTTCTGGAGCTTCTTGGGGGCGTCGGGGTTCATGCCGCCGAAGCCGATGTCGGCCTTGAGGGCCCGCTTGCCCGCGGCGTCCTTGTCGTACGTGGTGCCCTTGACACCCCACTTGACGAACTCGGCGCCCTCGTCGGAGTACCAGAGCCAGTCGACGAACTGCATCATGGCGACGAACTTGTCGCTCTCCAGGGCCTTCGCCGAGATCATCAGCCCGTTCTCCAGGCGCGACACGCGCAGCACGTCGCCCTTGGGCCCGGCGGGGACGGGGATCTTCGCCACGGTCGCGCCGGGGATGGTCTTGAGGCCGGGGCGGTAGTCGTTGACGATCGTCTGCGCGTTGCTGCTGATGGCGAACGACCTGCCGGTGGCGAACTTCTGGATCGCGGGCTCGTCCTTCTGCGTGAAGCTCTCCGGGTCCATCAGGCCCTCGGCGACGAGCTTGTGGAAGAACTCGACGAGCTTCTTGTACTCGGCGGTCGCGCCGGTGTACTCGAACTTCTTCGCGCCCTCGTTCCACTGCGACTGCTCGTACCCCCAGCCCGCGGTGGTGCCGAACGTCTGCGCGGCCACGTTGAGGATGCTGTTGCCCTCGAACCGGTCCGACAGCGGGTAGCCGTCCGGGTGCGCGGCCTTGATCGCCTTGAGGACGGAGTACACGTCGTCCCACGTCTTCGGCGTGGCCAGGCCGAGCCGGGTCAGCTCGTCGGTGCGGAACGCCAGGGTGTAGTCCTGCCAGGGTTCCTCGTGGACGCCGGGCAGCAGGTAGAACTTGCCGTCGTCCTGGCGGAGCGTGTCGAGCTCGGGTTGCAGCTTCCACTTCTCGATCTTCGCCTTCAGGTTCGGCATCAGGTCGAGGTAGTCGCTCACCGGGAGGATCGCGCCGGAGGCGACGAACGCGTCCTCCTGGTTGGGGTAGGTCTTGGCGATGATCTCCGGGGCGTCGCCCGCACCGACGACCAGGCTCCGCTTCTGCTCGTAGTCGCTCATCGGCACGGTCGTGGGCTTGACCTTGACGTTCGTCCGGCCGGTGATCTCCTTCCACAGCAGCCAGTCGTCCTTGACGGGGTAGTTCGGGTGGTCGCTGTAGAGCACCCGGAACTCGACCGGCTCGGTGGCCTTGAACTGGTCGCCCGCCTTGAAGTCCGCCATGGCGGCGACCTTCTTGCCGTCGAGGTTCACCCCGCCGGAGGCGCCCTCGTCCCCGCTGCACGCCGTCCCGCCCGCCACCAGCCCGGCGGCGGTCACGGCCGCGAGCAAGCCCTTCCACTTCGTTCGCATCGTGCTCTCCTCAAGGGGTGTGACATCGTCGTCGACACGGGAGGTGCGCCCTACTGCTTGACCGCGCCGAGCATCACGCCCGACACGAAGTACCGTTGGACGAACGGGTAGATCGCCAGCACCGGCAGGACCGTGAGCACCATCGTCACGGACTTGATGTTCGAGTTGACCTGGCCGACGTCGGCGTCGGCGCTGCCCATCGACGTGGCCGTGGTGGCGCCCGCGACCATGTTGCGCAGGTAGACCGTGACCGGGAACAGGTCCGCGCGGTCGAAGTAGAGGAACGCGGAGAACCAAGAGTTCCAGTTGGCCACCGCGTAGAACAGGACCATGGTCGCGATCACGGCCTTGGACAGCGGCAGCACGATCCGCAGCAGCACGCCGTAGGCGCCGAGGCCGTCGACCGTCGCGGCCTCCTCCAGCTCCTTCGGCAGGCCCTCGAAGAACGCCTTCATCACCAGCAGGTTGAACACGCTGATCGCGTTCGGCAGCACGACCGCCCACAGCGTGTTCTTCATCCCCAGCTCGGAGATCAGCACGTAGTTCGGGATCAGGCCGCCGTTGAAGAACATGGTGAACACCGCGACGCCGACGAGCAGGCCCCGGCCCTTGAGGTGGTGCTTGGACAGCACGTACGCGTAGGTCGTCGTCAGCACCAGCGAGATCGCCGTGGCCGTCGCGGTGTACACGACGGTGTTGAGGTAGCTGTTCCAGAACGCCGGGTCCGACGCGATGATCTCGTACGTCTTCACGTTGAACCCCTGCGGCAGCAGGTTCACCCGGCCGGTGCGGATCGCCTGCTCGTCGCTGAACGACTGCGCCACGATGTTCACGAACGGGTACAGCGTCACCGCCGCGACGACCAGCAGCACCACGGCGTTGACCGCGCGGAAGACCCGGTAGCCGCAGGTGTCGTCGATCCTGGTCAGGCGCGGCTTTTCCGCTCGTCCCAAGGGTTCGGGGATCACCACAGGCTCGTCCCCACCGCTCGACGGGAGATGGCGTTGGCGGACAGCACCAGCGTCAGGCCGATGACCGACTCGAACAGGCCGATCGCGGCGGCGTAGCTGAAGTTGTTGGACACCAGGCCGACCCGGTACAGGTAGGTCGAGATCACGTCCGCCGTCGGGTAGGTCAGCGGGTTGTACAGCAGCAGGATCTTCTCGAAGCCCACCGCGAGGAACGTGCCGGTGTTGAGGATCAGCAGCGTCACCATCGTCGGCCGGATCCCCGGCAGCGTGACGTGCCACGTCTGCCGCCAGCGGTTGGCCCCGTCGATCTTGGCGGCCTCGTAGAGCTGGTCGTCGATGGTGGTCAGCGCGGCCAGGTAGAGGATCGTGCCCCAGCCGACGGTCTGCCACACCTCCGAGGAGACGTAGATCGTGCGGAACCACTGCGGCGCCTGCATGAACGCGATCGGCTCGCCGCCGAACGCCCCGACGACCTGGTTGACCGTGCCCTCGATGGAGGTCAGCTGGAGCACCATGCCCGCGACGATCACCAGCGACAGGAAGTGCGGCAGGTAGGACACCGTCTGCACGAACCGCTTGAAGTAGCGCGAGCGGACCTCGTTGAGCAGCAGCGCGAGGACGATCGGCAGCGGGAAGCAGAACAGCAGGGTCAGCGCGCCGAGCACGACCGTGTTGCCGAACACCTGCCAGAACGTGGGGTCGTCGAGGAAGACCTTGACGTACCGCAGCCCGACCCACGTCTCGCCGAAGAGGTTGCCGCCGGGGACGAACCGGCGGAACGCGATGACGTTGCCGAGCATGGGCAGGTACCGGAACACCAGGAAGAACAGCAGCGGGACCAGCGCGAGCGAGTAGAGCTGCCAGTCGCGCCGCAGCGCCATCCCCCACGTCCGCCGCGCCCGCCGCCGAGAAGGCGGGTGCGCCGCGGACGCCTCGGGTAAGGCCTCCCTCGTGTCGACGGTCATGCGCCCACGACCTCCGGCTCCACCGCGGTCACGACCACCGCGGTGGTCAGGCGACGGGTGTGGTCGACGACCCGCAGCGGCCCGGTCAGCTCCAGGTCCACCTCGGCGTGCGCGTCGGCGCTGGACCGGGACACCAGCAACCGCACCGCGCCAGGCTCGACGATCCGCCGCCCGTCCCGGCCGGTGAAGGAGGTGACGTCGGCGGAGACGCGGAACGCGACCCGCGCCGCGCGGCCGGGGTCGAGCGGCACCCTGGCGTAGCCGACGAGCCGGACGGCCGGGCGGGTGACCTGGGCGACCGGGTCGTGCAGGTAGAGCTGCACGACGTCGGCCCCCGCGCGGTCGCCGGGGTTGCTCACCTCGAGGTCGAGTTCGACCTCGCCGTCCGCGGCCCACGTCGGGCTCGACACCCGGACCGGGGACCAGGTGAACGTCCCGTAGCCGAGCCCGTGACCGAAGGGGAACGCGGGCGTCGGGTCGACGGTGGACACCTCGGTGCGCAGCCCGAGCGGGGCCGACAGGTAGGTCCCCGGCTGCCCGGACGGGTCGGCGGGGACGCTCACCGGCAGCCTGCCGGACGGCGACACCACACCGGTCAGCACGTCGGCGATGGCCTGACCGCCCAGCTGTCCGGGGAAGAACGTCTGCACCACGGCCGCGCACGAGTCCGCCAGGTCGCCGATCGCGTACGGCCTGCCGGTGATCAGCAGCAGCACCACCGGCGTCCCGGTCGCCGCCACGGCCCGCACGAGCGCTTCCTGCGCGCCGGGCAGGACGAGGGCCGTCGCGTCGCACCCCTCCCCCGACGTACCACCCCCGAACAGCCCGGCCAGGTCGCCGACCGCCACCACGCAGACGTCGGCGTCGGCGGCCACCGCGACGGCCTCGGTGAAGTCGGCCTCGTCCGACCTGACCTCGCAGCCCCGCGCGTGGGCGACCGGGCCGAGCGCGTCGCGCAGCGCGGACAGCACGGTCGGGATCTCCAGGCCCAGCCCCGAATCCGGGTAGTGCACGCCGATGTGCGCGGGGAACGAGTAGCAGCCGAGCAGCGCCATCGGGTCGTCGGCGAGCGGCCCGACTACCGCCACCCGCGCCCCCGGCCGCAGCGGCAGGACGCCGTCGTTCGCCAGCAGGACAACGGATTCCCGCGCCAGGCGCAGGGCGATCTCGCGGGACTCGGGGGTGTCCAGCTCCACGTCGTCGACGTCGGCGGGCAGCGCCGACCAGTCCGGGTCCAGCAGGCCGAGGTCGACCTTCTGCGCGAGCACCCGCCGCAACGCCCGGTCGACCAGCGCCTCGTCCACGTCACCGCGGTCCACGGCCCGGCGCAGCGGTTCCCCGAAGCACCGGCCCGTGGGCAGTTCGACGTCGATGCCCGCGGCGAGCGCGAGCCCGGCGGCCTCCCCCTCGTCGGCCGCGATCCCGTGCAGGGTCTGGAGGAACTTGACCGAGAAGTAGTCCGCGACGACCGTGCCGTCGAACCCCCAGGTGTCGCGGAGCAGCCCGGTGAGCAGGTCGGCGTCGGCCGCGGTGGGCACGCCGTCGATCTCGCTGTAGGAGTTCATCACCGACCGGACCCGGCCGTCGCGCACGGCCATCTCGAACGGCGGCAGCACGACGTCCGCGAGTTCGCGCGCGCCGATCGCCACCGGCGCGAGGTTGCGGCCCGCGCGGGACGCCGAGTAGCCCGCGAAGTGCTTCAGCGTGGCGACGACCCCGGCGCCCTCCAGGCCGTGGACGTAGGCCGTGCCCACGGTGCCGACCAGGTACGGGTCCTCGCCGATGGTCTCCTCGGTGCGGCCCCAGCGGTAGTCGCGGGTGACGTCCAGGACCGGGGCCAACCCCTGGTGCACGCCGACCGAGCGCAGGGACTTCCCGATCGCCTCGGCCATCTCCGCGACCAGCGCCGGGTCGAAGGACGCGCCCCAGGCGGGCGGCGCGGGGTACGCCGTGGCCTGCCAGGCGGCGAACCCGGTGAGGCACTCCTCGTGCACCAGCGCGGGGATGCCGAACCGGCTCGCGGCCACGACCTGCTCCTGCGCGTGGGCCAGCGACCGCGCCCCGGCGACGGGCGGCACCGGCCGGGTGCCGAACGGGCGGGTGAGCTGACCGAGGCCGGAGGCGATGACGTCCGACCACACCACGCGGTCCGCGGTCAGGTTCGACTGGTGCGGCGCGACGGCCCCGCCCGCGGGATCCGCGCCGACCCACACGCCGACGAGCTGGGCGAGCTTCTCCTCCAGCGTCATCGCGGCGACGAGGGCGTCGACCCGCCGCGCGGTCGGCAGCCGGACGTCCCGCCACTCGGGCGGCGCGCCGTCGATCGTCCTGTCGGTCATCGACCAGGCACCCCCATCACGTCGTCGTGACAGCCGAAAGTATCGAACATGACTCCGATACTCAGTGAGTGAGGAGACCGTAGGGGCACCCCGTCGAGAGCGTCAACAGTTCACCGTGAATTTGCGCCATGCGTGGACATTCGAGCCATCCGCCCAGCTCTGTTCATATATGTGACCCCACTGCTCTCTGGCGCGGCCCAGGCTTTCCGTTTACGCTTCGGCCCCGAAACTTTAGATCCACTTCGCCGGGGGCCACCATGAGCACGCCGCTGGATTCAGGCGCCGACGACGCCGCACCGCCGGACCCCGTCGACTCACCGCCCGCGTCGATCGCCTCCATCGCGGCCGAGGCCGGGGTGTCGGTGCCGACGGTCTCGAAGGTCCTCAACGGCCGACCGGACGTCTCCGCCGACACCCGCGCGCGGGTCGAGCGGGTCATCGAGCAGCGGCGCTACCGGCGGCGGCGGTCCCGCGGGTCGTCGCGGCCCGCGCTCATCGACCTGGTGTTCCACGAGATGCACTCGGCGTGGGCCACGGAGATCATCCGCGGGGTCGAGCAGGCCGCGGCGGGCGAACGCGCGGCCGTGGTGCTGTCCGAACTCGGCGGCGAGCACCGGCCGCACCGCGAGTGGTTCGACGACCTGCTCACCCGGCGGCCGATCGGCGTCATCCTCGTGCTGGCCGGGCTGGACGAGCAGCAGCGCGGGGTGCTCACCACCCGCTCCATCCCGTTCGTGGTCGTGGACACCGCGGGCGAACCACCGCCGGGCGTGCCGACGGTCGGCTCGGCCAACTGGTCGGGCGGGCTGGCAGCGACCCGGCACCTGGTCGGGCTCGGCCACCGGCGGATCGCCGTCATCTCCGGCCCGACCGCGATCATGTGCAGCCGGGCGCGGGTCGACGGCTACCGCAGCGCGCTGGAGGAGGCGAGCCTGCCCGTGGAGGCGAACCTGGTGCGCTACGGGGACTTCTACGTGCACGGCGGGTACCACCACGGGCTCGACCTGCTGTCCCGGCCGAACCGGCCGACGGCGATCTTCGCGGGCTCGGACTTCCAGGCGCTCGGCGTGATGCGCGCCGCGCGGGAACTCGGACTGTCCATTCCGGACGACCTGTCGATCGTGGGGTTCGACGACCTGGCGGTCACGGAGTGGATCGGGCCGCCGTTGACGACCGTGCGGCAGCCGTTGCGGGAGATGGCGACCACGGCGGCCGAGATGGTCTTCACCCTCGCCCGCGGCGAACGGCCGCGCAACGAGCGGATCGACCTCGCCACCGAGCTGGTCGTCCGCGAGAGCACCGCCCCGCCACCCCGAGGAGGATGACCCGTGGCCCTGTTCGACCTGCCGCTCGCCGAGTTGGAGACGTACTCCCCCGAGGTTCGCGAACCCGCGGACTTCGACGACTTCTGGGGATCGACCCTCGCCTCGGCGGCGCGGCACGACCCGCTGCTCTCCGTCTCGCCGGTGGACACGGGGCTGGAACTGGTGGAGACGTGTGACGTCACGTTCACCGGGTTCGACGGCCAGCCGATCCGGGCCTGGCACTCGCGGCCCGCGGGGTCTCGGGGGACGGCGCTGCCCGCGGTCGTGGAGTACCTCGGGTACGGACGTGGTCGTGGGCTGCCGGTGGAGCGGCTGGTGTGGCCGTGCGCGGGGTTCGCGCACCTGCTGGTCGACACCCGAGGACAGGGCGGCCAGTACGGCAGCGGCGGGGACACGCCCGATCCCGTGGGATCCGGGCCGTCCGGACCCGGCTTCCTGACGCAGGGGCTGGAGCACCCGGCCACCGCGTACCTGCGGAGGCTCTACACGGACGCGGCTCGGGCGGTCGACGCGGTGAGGGCGCTGCCTGATGTGGACGGCGACCGCGTCGCCGTGGTGGGCAACAGCCAGGGCGGCGCGTTGGCGCTGGTCGCGGCGGCGTTGACCGGCGAGGTCGCGGCGCTGCTGGCCAGCGCGCCCATGCTGTGCCACGTCGAGCGGACGCTCGCGATCACCGACGCCGACCCGCACGCGGAGATCGTGCGGTACCTGTCGGTGCGGCGGCAGGTCGCCGACCGGGTGCTCTCGTCACTGTCCTACTTCGACGGTGTGCACTTCGCGCGCCGGACGACGACTCCGGCGCTGTTCGCCACCGGGCTGCGGGACTCGATCTGCCCGCCGTCCGGCGTGTTCGCCGCGTTCAACGCCTTGGCCGCGGCGGACAAGGAGATGGTGGTCTACCCGTTCAACCACCACGAGGGCGGCGACGCGCACCACACCGTGCGCCAGCTCTCCTGGGTGCGGGAGCGGCTAGCGCGGTGAGGGTTCGGCGACGCGGCGCGCGGTCAGCAGGACCATGCCCGCGGGGGTGCGGAGGTCCACCAGTTCCAGGCCCGCCGACGTGAGCCAGGTGGTCAGCTCGGCGGTGGTGAAGGCGCGGACGTTGAACGTCTCCTCGTGCTTGCGCTGGAAGTGGCGGTACGCCGGGCGGTCGGCGCGGCGGAACGTGAACGCGGTGAAGAGGCCGCCGGGGCGCAGGCAGCGGCCGACCTCGACGAGGACGTCGCGCGGATCGGGCAGGAGTTGCAACGCGTTCGAGCAGTTGACCGCGCCGAGCGAGCCGTCCGCGAAGGGCAGGCCGAGGGCGGTGCCGCGGACCACGCACAGGTCCGGGAGGGCGGTGCGGACCAGGTCGATCATGGCGACGCTGAGGTCCAGGCCGACGACCCGCTCGCTGCCCAGGTGGCGCATGAGGGTGCGGGTCCAGCGGCCCGCGCCGCACGCGAGGTCCAGCACCAGGCCGTCGGTCGTCGACAGGTTCGTCCGGAGGTAGTCGTCCTCGGACTCCGGGGTGAGGTCGTGGTCCCAGTTCTCGCCCATGATGTCCAGGAACGCGTCCCGCGTCGCGGGCTCGTACCTGGTGACGTGCAGGGGGTCCTGCATGTACAGCGGCCCGAGGCCCGACTTCATCGCGATGGCGGGCGCGAAGTCCAGGTAGCCGGTCGTCGCCGGGTAGTCGCGGCCGCACGCCTGGCAGCGCAGGCCGTCGCCGGTCGCCGCCAGCGGGGCGTGGCAGGTCGGGCACGCGAAAGCGTGGTGGTACCGGGTGTCCAGGTGGTCAAGCACGGTCGCTCCCCGTCACGGCGTTCTCGGCCTTCGCGCCCAGGTAGGCCAGCAGCGCGGTCGTCTCCGACTCCCACAGCGCCGCGACCTCCGACTCGCCCAGTTCCAGGGTCGAGCGCCAGGCCCGGTCGAGTTCGCGTTCGGTGTCGTCCAGCTCCCACACCGACGGGGACGGCCAGACGCGGCCGATCCTCGTGAGGTCTGGGGCGTCCAGGCAGCGCGCCGCGCGCAGCCGGTCCTCGTCGGGCAGGCCGAGGCGGTCCAGGGCGGCGCGGGCCACGTCGCCGTGGGCGGGGAAGTGGGCCAGGAAGTAGGCGAGCGCCAGGGCGACCGGGCGCGGTGAGTCCGGGCGGGCCATCGCGGCCAGCGCGGGGACGGCGTCGTGGACCAGGCTCCTGGCTTGGTCGTCGCCCTCGGCGAGGATGCCCAGCAGGATCAACGCCCTGGCGTGCGCGGGCTGGTGGTGGGCGGCGCGGACCAGCGGTCCGACCAACTGGTCGAGCGGGGCGGGGACCGGGCCCGCCACGGCGTTCTCGACGACGCGGTAGAGGGGTGCGGGGTCGTCCGAGTCGGCCAGGGCGGTGGCCGCGGCGACCACGGCGTCGTCCGAGCGGAACACCGTCGTGCCCATGGCGGCGGCGACCGCGGTCATGCGCGCCGGGTCGGTGTGCGGGTGGTCGTCCTCCCCCGGCACCCTCGTGGCCGCGGCGGGCGGGCTGACGTGCTGGAAGAACTCCTCGAACCCGCCGGGGGTCATGATCACCAGGAAGTGCGCGTCGGCCGAGGTGACGCGGAAGTGGTGGCCGATCCCCCTGGGCAGGAACACGGCGTCGCCCTCGCGGGCGACACCGGTCTTGCCGCCGACGACGTGCTCCAGTTCACCGGAGATCACGTAGAGGGTCTCGTCCTCGCGGCCGTGGACGTGCGGGGGTGTGGCGTAGCCGCGCACCGCGCGTTCCTCGACGATGCCGATGGAGCCGTTGGACTCGCCCGACAGGATCCGGATCGTCAGCAGGCCGCCCAGGTGCCACCTCGTCCGGTCGGAGAGGGTGTCGGGGGCCGGTGGGTACAGCGACAACTCGTCCGCCCTCCTAGGTCAGGACCGGGAACAGCGCGGGCGTGGAACGGCCCGTGGCCAGTGCGATGAAGTCGGCGGGCGGGGTGAGGTCGGCCAGGACGTCGACCGTGCGGTGCAGCGCCGGTTCCGGGACGGTCGCGACGCCGGGGACGGCGGCGGTGAGGTCCAGGAGGTGGACGGTGGCTTCGAGGACGCGGGTCAGGGCGTAGTCGAGGACCCTCATCGGCCCGGCGATGGTGGTGACCGCGGTGTCGGTGCGAAGCCTGGCGAGGGCGGTGGTCGCGAGGGTGTCGAAGTCCTCCACGAGGGTGGACCTGGTGGCCCACTCCTTGGCCGAGGCGGCGACGTGGTGCGCGCCCTGCGGGCCCAGGGGGCGGAGGGCGAGGAAGTAGGCGGCCGCGTCGAGGACGGTCGGGGGTTCCTGCGTCACGGGCAGGGTGGCGGTGGTGGTCACGCCCTTGGCCACGTGGGCGTAGAGGTCGCGGACGGTCCAGTCGCCCAAGCCGGACGGGGAGGTCCAGTCGGACGGGGTCAAGGACACGCCCGTCTGGTGCCAGGTCCGCCAGAGGAGGGCCAGGAGGTCGACGTCGTCCGCGCGGCCGACCGAGCGCGCATCCCCGTGTGGTGGCACGGTTCGAGGTTACCTCGACATGATCCATTCGAGACGGGGCCGTCGGGCGCGGGCGGCGGGGAGGCCGAGGAGCCGGTCTCGGGGCGACAGGGCGGAGGCGAGCGGGCACGATGAGGAGGCCCCGCCGGCGCCGCGTGACGTAGAAGGGGATCGCCATGCGGTTCGTTCGCCGGGTCGTGGTGCTGGCGCTCGTGGTGTTGATGGCGTTGTCGGTGCCGGTGGGGGCCGAGGCCGCCGTGAAGAAGAAAGGTGTCAGCGCGGCGAACTTCTCGGGAGTGACCACCGCGTTGGGCGATGTCGGCGCCGGGTGGTTCTACACCTGGGCGTCGGACAAGCAGGGGATCGCCGCTCCGTCCGGGGTCGAGTTCGTGCCGATGATCTGGGGCGCCGGGTCGGTGAACGCCGGGCAGCTCAGCCAGGCGAAGTCGTTGGGCACCACGCTGTTGGCGTTCAACGAGCCCGACATGGGCGGGCAGGCGAACATGAGCGTGGAGCGCGCCCTGGAGTTGTGGCCGCAGCTCCAGGGGACGGGGATGCGGCTGAGCGCGCCCGCCGTGGCGTTCGGTGGCGACACCGCGGGCGGGTGGCTCGACCGGTTCATGAGCGGGGCCGCGGCGCGCGGGTACCGGGTCGACTTCATCCCGCTGCACTGGTACGGCGGGGACTTCTCCTCGGCCGCGGTCAACCAGCTCAAGGGGTACCTCCAGGCCGTGTACAACCGGTACCGCAAGCCGATCTGGGTGACGGAGTACGCGCTGATCGACTTCTCCACGAGCGTCCCGCGCTACCCGTCGTCGGACCAGCAGGCCGCCTTCGCGAAGAACTCGGCGCTGATGCTGCAAGGACTGTCGTTCGTGGAGCGGTACTCGTGGTTCACGCTGTCGACGTCCACGCACCGCACCGGGCTCTACACCGGGACGACGCCCAACGCGACGGGGGTGGCGTACCGGTCGGTGGGGTGAGGGCGGACGTGAGCACTGCTCACGCGGGCCACTACCATCGCTCCACCGTCATCGGCTAGGCCATTCGGGGAGTCGCACGTGAGCGAGGGTTTCCGGAGGATCGCCGGCCGCTACGACCTGCACGAGCAGCTCGGCGCGGGCGCGATGGGCCTGGTCTGGCGGGCGAGCGACCTGAAGTTGCAGCGGGTCGTCGCGGTGAAGGAGCTGCTGCTCCCGCCGCACCTCGACGCGGAGGGAACGGCGCACGCCCGTCGCCGCGCCCTCCGCGAGGCCCGGATCGCCGCGCGGCTGCACCACCCGCACGCGATCACCGTGCACGACGTGGTCGAGCACGACGGCCAGCCGTGGCTGATCATGGAGTTCCTGCCGTCGCGCAGCCTCGCCGCGGTGATCGCGGACCGCGGGTCGCTCGGCGTCGCGGACGTCATCCGCGTCGGCAAGCACATGGCGGACGCGCTGGCCGCGGCGCACAAGGTCTCCGTGGTGCACCGGGACGTCAAGCCGGGCAACGTCCTGCTCGGGGCCGAAGGCGCGGTGAAGATCACCGACTTCGGCATCTCGCGCGCGCTGGACGACACCACCGCCACGTCCACCAGCCGCTACGCGGGCACCCCCGCGTTCTTCTCCCCCGAGGTGGCCAGGGGCGAGGAGGGCGGGTTCCCGTCGGACGTGTTCTCGCTCGGCGCGACGCTCTACAACGCCGTCGAGGGCGAGCCGCCGTTCGGCGTCTCGGACAACTCGATCGCGCAGCTCTACCGCGCCGCGGCGGGCACCGTCCGGCCGCCGCAGCGCGCGGGAGCGCTCACCCCGCTGCTGGCCCGGCTGCTCGCGCTCGACCCCGCCGCTCGGCCGACGATGGCCGAGGCCGCCGACCTGCTCGGCGCGCTGGCCCGCAACACCGCCCCCACCCCGACCCTCCAGGTGGACCTGCGGGACCAGCTGACCGCGTCCTTCGCCGCGCCACCCCCGACGAACACCGACTACCGCCGGAGCAGGCGGCGGGCGACGGTCGGGCTCACCGCCGCGGTGGTGGTGCTCGTCGCGATCGTCTGCGGCGCCTTCGTCTACGCCGACCAGCACCGGACGACCGGCACCTCGGCCGCCGGGACGAGCAGCACGACGACCGCTCCCCCGACCACGACCACCACGACGGCACCGTCGGCAGCGCCCGCGCCCAAACCCGTCGCGATCATCGGCGTGGGGTCGGACAAGTGCCTCGACGTGCCGAACAAGGCGACCGACAACGGCACCCCGGTGACCATCTTCGACTGCAACGGCGGGGAGAACCAGCAGTTCACCGCCACCGCGAAGGGCGAGCTGCGGGTCTACGGGAGCAAGTGCCTCGAAGCCAGGCAGTCGGGGGTCACGCCCGGCACGGTGGTCGACATCTTCGACTGCACCGGGGCCGCGAACCAGCAGTGGGCGCTCCCCGCGAGCCGGGTGATCACCGCCAAGCAGTCCGGGCTGTGCCTGGACGTCCTCGACGCGGGCACGGACTTCGGCACGCCGGTGATCCTCTGGACCTGCGCGGGCGCGCCCAACCAGCTGTGGCAACGGCGCTGAGACCGATCCGTCCGGGCGGTTCGCACGAACACCCGGTGATGGACCCCTTCGAACCGAGGCACGACAGGAAGCCGACCGGTGGACCCCCGCTGGTGACCGGCTCGCTGACCCGCGCCGTCGCGCTGCTGGTGGCCGAGGCGCAGGACGTGCTGGCGCTGGTCGTCCTGCCGTGGGAGTGCGACCTCGTCGGCCGTCCGGACCTGCGGGCGGTGCGCGAGGGCGCGCGGCGGCACCTGTCCGACGCGGTGCACCCCGACTCGCTGGCCGACGTGCTGCTGGTGGCGGGTGAACTGGTCTCGAACGCCTACCAGCACACCACGTCCCCGCGCAGGCTGCGGGTGGTCCGCCAGGCTTGCACCGTGCGCGTGGAGGTCACCGACGGGAGCCCCGCCAAGCCCGCGCCGCGCCCGCCGTCCACCACGCCGCAGGGCGGTCGCGGGCTCCTGCTCGTGCACGGCCTGTGCCGGGACTGGGGTGTGCGGCCCGCCGCCGACGGCGGGCCGGGCAAGACCGTGTGGGCGGACCTGGCGGCGCACCCCTCGGCGTGACGTCAGCCTTCCGCGCCCATGTGCTGCAACCCGATGACCGACAGCAGCCGCAGCGACTCCTCCGCCGGTGAGCCCGGTTCGGCGGTGAACAGGATCAGGTGTTGGTCCCGGTCCGGGACGGTCAGGACGTCGCAGACGAGGCTCATCCGCCCCACCACGGGGTGGTCGACCGTCTTGACCAGGTGCTTGGTGTCGTAGACGTCGTGGCCCGGCCACAGCGCGGCGAACTCCGGGCTGTCGCGCAGGAGTTCGCGGACCAGGTCCCGGATCGGCTCGTCGTCGGGGTAGCGCGCGGCCGCGGCGCGCAGGTGGCCCGCCGCGAACCGGGCGAACTCCTCCCCGTGGGACATGCCGTAGTGCCGCTGGGCGGGGTCGGGGTGCAGGAAGTAGCGGTGGATCAGGTTCCTGGTGCGGCCCGGCGAGGCGGAGAAGTCCTCGAACAGGGCCGCCGCCAACGGGTTCCACGCGAGCACGTCGTACTTCGCGTCCATCACGATCGCGGCGGTGCCGGGCAGGCGGTCGATCAGCTCCAGCACGTTGTCCGGCACGTCCGCGCGCGGGCCGGGCGGGGTGCCGAGCGCCTCGCCCGCGAGGGTGAACAGGTGGGCGCGTTCCGCGTCGGTCAACCGCAGGGCCCGGCTGATCGCCTGGAGCACGGTCCGCGACGGGCGCGAGCCGCGAGCCTGTTCCAGCCGCGTGTAGTGCTGCGTGGAGATGTGCGCCAGTCGCGCCACCTCCTCGCGCCGCAGGCCTGGCGTGCGGCGCGGGCCGTCGACCGGCAGGCCCGCGGTCGCCGGGGCCAGCCGTTCACGCCGGACGCGGAGGAACTGGGCCAGCTCGTGTCGGTCCACGACCCCAGTGTCCTGCGGGTCCGACGGCCCTGCCAGGTACAGGCCGGGCCTGCCAGGGCCGCGGCGGACTCGGCACCGTGGAGCCATGACCACCGAACGAGGATTGCTGACCGGCAAGATCGCCTTCGTCACCGGCGCGAGCAGGGGCATCGGGGCCGCCGCCGCGCGCCTCTTCGCCCGTGAGGGCGCGACCGTCGTGCTGGCCGCGCGCACCGAGACCGACCTGAGGGCCGTCACCGAGGAGATCGTCGAGGCGGGTGGCGAGGCGTCCTACGTCGTCGCCGACTTCGGCGACGTGCCGAGCGTCGAGAGGGCCGTCGCGGCGGTCGTCGAGCGCCACGGCAGGCTGGACGTCGCGTTCAACAACGCGGGCGCGATGGTGCCGCCGACGACCGTCGCCGACTGCGCCGAGGACGACTTCGACCTCGTGACCCGCGTCAACTACAAGGGCGTCTTCTTCGCCATGGCCGCGGAGGTGCGGGCCATCCGCGACACCGCGGGCTCGGGCGCGATCGTCAACAACAGCAGCGTCGGCTCCCTGCGCGGCAACCCGACCCTGCCCGCCTACGGCGCGGCGAAGCGCGCGGTCAACAGCCTCACCGAGAGCGCGGCGCTGGAGTACGGGCCGGACGGGATCCGGGTCAACGCCGTGGCACCCGGCCTCACCCTCACGGCGATGGTGGAGGCGTGGCGGGACGCCGACCCCGCCACCGTCGAGCAGATCGTCGGGAGCATCCCGCTCGGCCGTCCCGCCGACCCGGCCGAGATCGCCGAGGCCGCCGCGTGGCTGCTCAGCGACCGGGCGTCGTACGTGACCGGCGTGGTCCTGCCGGTCACCGGCGGCGGCGGGGTCTGAGCGTCACGCCGCGTGGACGGCGACCGCGATCCGCACGAACGAGCGGATGAGCGGGTTCGGGTCGTCCCGGTTCCAGGCCACGACGAGCTGACTGGGCGGCTTGTCCAGCAGCGGCACCGCGACCAGCCCGTAGGGCAGGACGTGGTCCAGCGTGGTCATGCCCACGGTGCCGTTCCACAGCACGGCCTGGAGGCACTCGTGGACGGTCCGCACCTCCGGGCCGTCGCACGGGCCGTTCCAGTACGCCCGCCAGACCTGGTCGGACCCCTCCGGCAGCCGGAACCACGGCCGGTCGGCCAACTCGTCGGCGCGCACGGCGTCCCGCCCGGCCAGGGGATCGTCCCCTCGCAGCACCACGCCGACCGGGTCCGTGCGCAGCACGCGGGTGGCGATGCCCGTGACGTCGAAGGGCAGTCGGGTCAGCGCCACGTCGACCAGCCCGGCCCGCAGGCCGATGGTCGGGTCGGTGAGGTCGGCCTCGCGCACCCGGACGGCGACCCCCGGATGCCGGTCGCGGTAGGCGGCGGCGAGCCGGGCGCCGATCCGGTCGGCGCTGTCGGCGAGGGTGCCGAACGTGAAGGTGGCGACTCCCGCCGCGGCCGTCACCCTGGCGCGCGTCTGCTCGGCCTGCGCCAGCAGCGTCCGCGCCTCGTCGAGGAGGACGGCTCCGGCTTCGGTGAGCGCCACCCCGGCGGCCGAGCGGTGCAGCAGCGGGCAGCCGAGGTCGGTCTCCAGCTGCTTGATGGCCCGGCTCAACGGCGGCTGGGTCATGTGCAGCCGGACGGCGGCCCGGCCGAAGTGCAGTTCCTCGGCCACCGCCACGAAGTAGCGAAGCTCGCGGAGGTCCATCACCGGTGACGATACCCGGACGGTATCGCCGCCCCCGGCTCGGGCTCGGACGGCCCCCGAAGGGGTGACGCGGTGATCCCGGCCCGCGCCGGGCGCGAACGTCCGGCGCGGGCTGTCCGAGCGGTCCGACCGGTTTCGGGCCGGGGTCAGGCCTTCGCACCCACCACGGGATCCTCGGGGTGCGAAGGCCCGATCATCCCGCGGCGGAGCCTGGCGACCACCGGGTAGAGGTGGCAACCGAGGCACACGCCGAACACCGCGTTGAGCAGCGCTGCGGTGAGGGCCAGCGCGGCGACGGCGGCCCCCAGCGCGGGGAAGCCGACCGCGTACGCGAGGGCCGCGACCGTGGCGAACACGCACCCGATCCCCTGGGCGAACCGCAGCGGCCCCTCCCCTTCCAGGTAGGCGGGCGGCGCGAGCCTGGGGCGCACGGTCTTGCGGTAGGCGGCGCCGTACGGGTTGAACCGCACCCCGAACGCGGCGCAGAACCCGAAGAGCACCGCCTGCGCCAGGAGCAGCCGGGGACTGGCGGCGGCGATGCCGATCGCGAGCACGACGCTCGTCATCGCCGCGGTGAAGCGGACGCCGCGCGGATCGGCGCCCCGGACTTGTTCGTCGACCATGGGATCAGGACATCCAGTCATCCGCCCATTCGTCAAGATCACAGCGACCGATTCCCCCGATCGGTCGCGGCGGCGATCATCCCGGACTTCGGGAACCCGTTCGTCCGCGCGGCCACCACCACGACCAGCACCGGGGCCAGCAGCGCCAGGACGGCCCACGGCAGCGCCCCCGCCCCGGTCCCGTCGAGCAGCACCCCGCCCACGACTCCCCCGGCCGCCGTGGCGACGTTCCACAGCGTCACCAGCGCGGCCTGCGCGGTGTCCGACTCCCCCACGGCCGTCTGGAGCAGCGTCGGCACGCCTCCCCAGCCGAGGCCCCCACAGCGCCGCCGCGACGAAGACCGCCGTCGACCCGCCGGTCGCCAGCACCAGGACCGCCACGGCGACCAGCACCGCGCCCGCGATGGTCAACTCCCGGAGCCGCCGGTCGATCCACGCGCCCACGACCCAGATGCCCACCAGCGAGGCCACGCCGAACACCAGCAGCACGACGTCCACCGAGCCCACGCCGACGTGCGCCACGACCGGGGCGACGTAGGTGTAGAGCACGGTCTGCGCCAGCACGAACACCACCGTGACGACCAGGACCGGGGCCACGCCCGGCACGGCCACCGCGTGCCGCAGCGAGAGCCGTCCCGCCCGCTGCCCGGCGAAGTCCGGCACCACCGCGGCGATCCAGGCGACCAGCACCACGGCGATGGCGGTCATCACCCCGAACGTCACCCGCCACCCGAGCACGCCCCCGAGGAACGTCCCCGCCGGGATGCCGAGCGACAGCGCCAGCGGGATGCCCGCCATCACCACGGCGATCGCCTTGCCGCGCAGGCGTTCCGGGGCCAGCCGCCGCGCGTAGCCGACCAGCAGCGCCCACACCAGCCCCGCGGCCACGCCCGCCACGAACCGCGCCACCAGCGTCAGCGGGAACGACGACGAGAGCGCCGTGACCGTGTTGGCCACGGCGAAACCGCCGACGCCCGCCAGCAGCACGACCTTGCGCCCCCACCCCGCCGTGGCCAGCGACAACGGGATCGCCGACACCGCGGTGCCGACCGCGTAGACCGTGACCAGCTGTCCGGCCACCGGTTCGCCGACCCCCAGCCCCGCGCTCATCAGCGGCAGCACGCCCGCCGGGAGCGACTCGGTGAGGACGGTGATGAACGCCGCCACCGTCAACGCCAACAACGACTTCAAGGGCAACCGTGCGGTGCCCGTTCCTGTGCGGATGACCATGGAGCTATCGTCAAACCCTCACACAAGTGTGAAGGTCAAGTCATGCGCATCGGTGAACTGTCCGCCCGCACCGCCACGTCCCGGCGGCTACTCCGCTACTACGAGGAGCAGGGCCTGCTGGTCTCCACCCGCTGCCCCAACGGCTACCGCGACTACGACGAGTCCTACGTCGACCGCGTGCTCCAGATCAGGGGGCTGCTGGACGCGGGCCTGCCCACCAGGATCATCAAGCAGATCCTGCCCTGCCTGGACAAGCCCCGGTCCATCCACTTCCCCGACGCCACCCCGGAGATGATCGCCGCGCTGGAGCACGAGCGCGACCGGATGACCGACCGCGTCCGCTGCCTCACCCGCAACCGCGACGCCATCGCCGAGTACCTGGACGCCGTGCTGGAGCACAACCGCGCCGAGGTTCAGCCGTGAGCGCACGGCGTTGCGGATCTCGGTCGTAACAACTAACGTTACGACCGTGAGCGCGAACAGCAGGTTGACCGTCGCCGTGCACGCCTTGGCGTGGGTGGGGCTCTACCAGCGCCTCGGGAACGACGTCGCCACCTCGGAGCAGGTCTCCGAGAGCGTGAACACGAACCCGGTGGTGATCAGGCGCCTGCTCGGCGAACTGCGCGAGGCGGGCCTCGTGCAGTCGCAGCGCGGCACGGGCGCGGGCTGGATGCTGGCCCGCGACCTGGCGGAGATCACCCTGCTGGACGTCTACGACGCGCTCGAGTCCGGCCCGCTGTTCGGCATGCACCGGGCCGAGCCGAACCAGGAGTGCGTGGTGGGCGCGGGCATCCAACCGGCGCTCACGACCGTGTACGACCGGGTGGACCAGGCGTTGCGGGCCGAGTTGGCCGCGACGACCGTGGCCGACGTCCTCCGGGACACGCTCGCCGCTCGCTAGAACCCAAGGACCTCTTCGGGGGTTTTCACAGGCCTCCAATGTAACCAAAACAGTTACCTCGAACAGGTGGAAACCATGAGCACGATGACCGGCAAGACGGCACTGGTGACCGGCGGCTCGACCGGGATCGGCCGCGGGATCGCCCAGCGCTTCGCCGACGACGGCGCGCGCGTCTACCTGACCGGCAGGCGCAAGGAGGAGCTGGACCTCGCGGCGAAGGAGATCGGCCCGAACGCCGTCGCGGTGCGGGCCGACGTCTCCAAGGCCGAGGACCTCGACCGGGTCGTCGCCGCGATCACCGCCGACGGCAGGCGGCTCGACGTCGTGGTGGCGAACGCGGGCCTCGGCTCGCTCGCCCCGCTGGAGGACGCCACGCGCGAGGACTTCGACCACGTCTTCGGCGTCAACGTCCTGGGCACGCTCCAGACCGTGCAGAAGTCGTTGCCGCTGCTGGCGGACAAGGCGTCCGTCATCCTGCTGTCGTCCACGACGACCTCGCAGGGCAACACCGGCATGGGCCTCTACGCGGCGTCCAAGGCCGCCATCCGCAGCCTCGGCCGCACCTTGGCCGGGGAACTGGCGGACCGCGGCGTGCGGGTGAACGTGATCACCCCCGGCCCCATCGCGACCCCGGCCATCGAGGGGTTGGCGAGCAGCGCCGGAGCCACCACCGAGCAGTTCCACGAGTCGCTCGCGTCCCAGACCGCGCTCAAGCGCGTGGGCAGGCCCGCCGAGGTCGCCGCGCTGGCCGCGTTCCTCGCGGGCGACGAGAGCTCCTTCTCCACCGGGGCGGAGTTCCACGTCGACGGCGGCCAGGTGCAGGTCTGACACCACGTCGACGCCCAGGGGACCCCCCCGGCGTCGACCGGCGCGGTCCGGCGAGGCCCGTGGGGGGTAGGGGTATCTGGCCCCCCGCAGCCGGTAGGGCGCCGCCCCGGTCTCTTATAAACAAAAACGAGCCCCCCAGACCGAG
>NZ_JBHYHC010000158.1:0-20378 GCF_042738955.1 Umezawaea sp. NPDC059074 | reverse complement strand
GAGCAGGCGGCCGACCTTGGTGCTGAGCACGTACTCGTCGCGGGGCCGGGACGCCAGCGCGGCGCCCAGCCGCCGTTCCGCGAGCCCGAGCCCGTAGTGGGGCGCGGTGTCGAAGTACCGCACCCCGGCGTCCCAGGCGGTGTCCACGATGGCCGTGGCGGACGGCCCGTCGAGGGTGTCGTACAGGTCGCCCAGCTGCGCGGTGCCCAGGCCGATGGCCGTCACCTCGACAGCGGACGAGCCGAGTCGGTTCCGCCTCATGCGGACCGGTTGACGGCTCGCCACGCCTCGTACTCGGCGCGGCTGTTCGGGCTCAGCGGGTAGTAGTCGGACAGCCGCGCGCCCTGCTCGATGCGCATCCGGCTGAACTCCTCCCAGTTCTCGTGGTCCTCGGCGTCCACGACCAGGTCGAGCGCCTTGGACGACGGCACGATCACCGCCCCGTCGTCGTCCGCCACGACGACGTCGCCGGGCAGGCAGAGGACCCCGCCCGCGGCGATCGGCACGTCGTAGGCCCACGGGAAGAGGTCGGTCTGCGAGGCGTAGTGCGGCGTGGTGCCCGTGCACCAGATCGGCACGCCCAGTTCGCGCACCCGCTGCACGTCGCGGATCCGGCCGTCGACCACGATGCCCGCGCCGCCGCGCCGCTTGAAGTAGCGGACCAGCATGTCGCCCAGGCACCCGGTGAACCGGCTGCCGTACGCCTGGATGACGAGCACGTCGCCGGGCTGCACCGTCTCCAGCACGGCCCACAGGGCGGTGTGGCGCTCCACGTACTCCTGGCCCAGGCCGCTGGCCACGTCCTCACGCTGCGGCATGAACTGGAGCGTCAGGGCCGATCCCACGACCCGGTTGCCGACGTCGAGGGCGGTCGGGCCCTGCACGGCGGTGCGGGAGATCCCCATCCCGTGGAGCTTCGCGCACGCCGTCGCGGAGCTGATCCTGCCCATCCGGCGGATGACGTCCGAGTCGGCCCGCGTGAACGCGTCTCCGCGCACCGGGAGAGGCCAGACCTGCGATTGCGGGGTCTCGGTGAGCACTGGTGGTTCTCCTAGCTCTCGTGCGGGGAAAAGCTCTGGTGCGACGGCGTGTGCGCGCGTCGCGTGATCGACAGGCGGAGCGAGGTCCGCGTGAGCGGCGGCAGCGCGACCACGATGCGGGCCGACCCGACGGGCAGCGGCGCGCTCGGGGTGGTGACGGGCTCCAGGACGACGTAGGAGTGCGAGTCGCCGAGGCTGCCCGGCGCGGTCTCGTCGACCACGACGTGGTCGATCCGGTCCTCGCCGAACGCGCCCGCCTGCACGACGACCTCGCGGTGCTCGTCCGCGCCGAGGTTCACCAGGTCCACGCGAACGCCGTCCGCGTCGACCTCGCGCACCAGCGCGGCCACGTCCGGCGGCAGACCGGGTCGGCCGCGGAGCGCGTCGCCGTAGGTGACGCGGGCCGGTGCCAGGCCGCCGTTGTAGAGCGCGGGCGGGGCGCCGGTCGTCAACTGGGTCAGCACCTCGGTCACGACCGGGTTGAGCCGCTGCCACCAGTGGATGTCGTCGTCCGGCGGGCCGAACGGCGTGGCGCGCATCAGCGCCAGCCTGCGGCCGACCTGGCCGAGCGCGAGTTCCAGCGCGTCCTCGGGGTAGTCCGGGTTGCGACCGAGCAGGAACGACACCCACGGGGCCTCGTGGCCCTGCTCCTCCTTGTCGTGGAACCACTTCGTCGCGCGCCAGTCGAACCCGGCGTCGCGCTCCAACGACTCCAGCCGCGCCAGGTCGCGAGCGTCCGACGACAGCCACCACAGCCACACCGGGTAGATCAGCGGCACCGGGTGGAAGTCGAACCAGCCGTGCGACCCGTGCCGGTAGGGCACGAGCTGCACCGGGACGTCGTCGGGGACGCCCATCTTCTGCACCCAGCCCCAGCCCATGCTGCCCCTGGTCGCGACACCGGTCTCCACGACGCCGTGCGCGATCACCGTGTCGAGCGGGGTCCGGGCGAGGTCGAGTGCGTCGGTGCCGCCCGAGACGATCGTCAGGTTGGTGGCGGCGATCATCGCGGCGGACTCGACCGAGTGCAGGCCGTGCGGCCACGCCCAGCCGTAGTGGCCGCCGAACCAGTGGCCGTTCTGGAGTTCGCCGACGACGCCGTTCGGTCCGGCGTTGTCCGGCACCAGCCCGCCGTTGGCCGCGGCGCGGTCCCGCCACGCGCCGACGTACTCGGTGACCCAGTCGGCGAACTCCGGCTCGTTGTCGTAGAGCCACGCGTTGGTGACCAGCGAGGTGGCGGCCAGGTTCACGGCGGTGTCGCCGTGCCCCATGCGCTCCTGCATGGCGTCGCCCATGCGCCGCGCGTTCTCCGGCGACGCGAGGTCGCTCCACTCGGTGATGCCGTCGAGGTCGTCCAGCGGCAGCCCGTAGCGCTCCATGCCGACCTGGCTCGCGCTGTACTCGACCCACTCGGTCCCGAGGCCCCAGCGCGGTCCGCCGGACCCGTTGTGCGGCGCCACGATCACGCGCGCCTCCGGGTCGTAGTTGCCGGACGCCGGGTCGGAGTACAGCCGGGCGAACCTCTTGGCGCGCTCGCGGAAGGCCGCGTCGTCCGGGTCCGCCGCGCAGAGCGCGTAGAAGAAGTTCAGCGACTCGCCCTGGTGGAACCAGTCGTAGCCCAGCTCGTACTCGTCCTCCACGAACCCGAACTCGGTCATCTGGGCGGTGACGCCCTCCCAGTGGCGCTTGACCGCCGGGAGCAGGTCGTCGGCCCCGCCGAGCCGGTACAGCGTGGGCCAGTTGAAGAACGGCTCGTAGAAGTCGTCCACGCCGTCGCGGTGGTGCATGCGCCCGGCGTAGGTCAACCGGCCGTCGGCCTCGCAGTAGGTCGTCTCGAACTCCCGCCACGCCCCGTCGAGCAGCGCGAACAGCCGTCGTTGCAGCACGGCCCACGTCGGCGTCTCGTGCAGCGGTGTGGTGGCGGCGATCCGGTGGTACTCGGTCATGTCCGACTCACCCCTTGACCGCGCCGGAGGTCAGACCCCCGATGATCCGCTTCTGGAGGAACACGTAGAACACGATCACCGGAGCGGCCGCGAGGAGCATGTTCGGGTACACCTGCGTGTAGTCCGTGGACAGCTTGCTGATCGCCGCGTAGACGCCGGTGGTGACCGTGTAGACGCCGGAGGTCGGGCCGAGGATGAACTGGGGGTTCACGAAGTCCGACCAGACGCCGACCGAGTTGAGGATCACCGCCGTCGCGACGACCGGCCGCATCAGCGGGAAGATGATCCGCCAGAACGTGGCGTACAGGCCCGCGCCGTCGATCTTGGCCGCCTCGTCCAGCTCCCTCGGCACGCCCTGCACGAACGCGACGAACAGGAACGTCGTGGTCGGGATCGTCAGCGTCGTCTCGAACAGCAGGAAGCCGGGGATCGTCCCGATGAGACCGGTCGCCTTCAGCACGTAGATCACCGGGATCACCAGCGTCTGGCCGGGGATGAACATGCCCGCGAGCAGCACGAGCATCACGATCCGGTGGTAGCGCCGGGTTCCCCGCGCGATGGCGTAGGAGGCGGGCCCCACCACGACGAGGCCGAGCAGGTTCACCGCGACGACGAAGGCGATCGTGACCGCGTAGGCGCGGACCACGTTGAAGTCCGGCGACGTGATCGCCCGCGCCAGGTACTGCAACGAGAACCCGTCGTTCGGCCAGCCGAACGGCCGCGTGGTGATGTCCCGCTGGGACTTGAAGGCGTTGGTGATGAGCAGGTAGACCGGGATGGCCATCACGAGTCCGATGAGGACGTACGCGACGGTGCGGAGGGTCCTGGTGACGATCACGCGGACACCGCCTCCTCGCTGCGCCTGCGGGCGACGGTGATGCCCGCGGTGGCGATGATGATCACGACCATCAGCACGATGGACTGCGCGGCGCCGTACCCCAGCTGCGAGTTCTCGAACGACGACGTGAGGATGTTGTAGACGACGCTGCGCGTCTGGCCCGCGGGTCCGCCCGCGGTGAGCGCGAGGATCAGCTCGTACACGCGGAGCAGGCCGATCACCACGAGCACGATGTTCACCGTGACGGTGGGGGCGAGGACCGGCAGCTTGACCTTCCAGAACGTCTGCCACGGGGACGCGCCGTCCAGCTTCGCGGCCTCGACCAGGCTCGCCGGGATGGTCTGGAGGCCTGCCAGGTAGAGCACGACGTTCACGCCGAAGCTCGACCACATCACGACGACCGTGACCGTGACGGTGGCCCAGGTCGGGTCGGACAGGAACGGCAGCGCGTTGTCCTTGCCCAGCACGGCGTTGACCGCGCCGCTCGTCCCGAGGATCGACGACCAGAGGAAGCCGATGATCACGGCGCCGATCACGTACGGGTAGAACACCAGGACCCGCATGAACGCGTTGAGCTTGGTCAGCTTGTTCAGCAGCAGCGCGATGCCGAGCCCCAGGACGTTGCAGCCGATGGCGCCGACGACCGTGATGATCGCGGTGACGGTCGCGGCGTGCAGGACGGCGGGGTCCGAGGTGAGGCGGACGTAGTTCTTCATCCCGACGAACTTGGGCGGGTCGGTGAAACCGTCCCAGTTCGTGAAGCTCAGGTACAGCGCGATGAAGATCGGGACGATGATCAGGGTGGCGACGAGGACCAGCGGCGGGGCGAGCATCCCGAACTCGACGGCGGCCCGGCGGCGGCGTGCGCGGACGCGGCCCGCCTTGGTGTGGCTCGGGTTCTCGCCGACCGCCGGGGCGGCCGCGGAGGCGGCCGCCCCGACGGTCACCGTGCTACTGGACGGCATTCGCGTCCCACCAGGTGTCGAGTTCCGCGGCGGCCTGGCTCGCGGACTGGCCGGTGTAGAGCGACTGGACGACGGTGTTCAGCTGGTTGCCGAAGCCCGAGTTGATGCCGGGGCCGCTGGTGCCGTTCACCGCGCCGGGCGACTTGTCCAGGATCGCGGCGACCTCCTTGGTCAGCGGGCTGCCGTCGTAGGTGACGCCCTTGCGGAAGTTGCCCTCCGACTTCAGCGACGCCGCGATGGCGGTCTGGTCCGACACGAGGTACTTGACCAGTTCCCGAGCGAGGTTCTGGTTCTTCGACGCCTTGAGGATCGAGTACGGCTGCGCCATCCCGCTCAGCTGCTTGGGCGCCGATCCGTCCAGCGTCGGGGTCGGGAACGCGCCCGCCTCGAAGGTCGGCTTCGCCGTGTCCAGGGTGGACACCAGCCAGTTGCCCATGATGAACATGCCGGACTTGCCCGCGACGAAGTTGTCGATCGAGTCCTGGTACTTCTCGCCGAGGGAGTCCTTGGGGACCAGGTCGTCCTTGATCCAGCCCGCGTACGCGTCCAGGTACTTGGAGTACGCGCTGTCGGCGAACTTCACCTTCTTGGCGTTGCGGTCGAGGTACCAGGAGGCGTCCTCGCCGAGCAGGTCGGGGTTCGCGGCCATGGCGAACTGCGCGCCGGTGACCCACTCGCCCGCCGTCTGGAGCGGGACGTAGCCCGCGGCCTTCAGCTTGGTGAGCGCGGTGGTGAAGTCGGCCAACGAGGTCGGCGGGGCGGTGATGCCCGCCTTCGTGAAGGCGTCCTTGTTGTAGAAGACGACCGACTGGATCTGGGTGCCGGTGGCGACCTGCCAGGTGTTGCCGTCGATCGCGGTGGAGCCCGCGAGCGGGGTGTCCTTGACCCACTGCTCGTCCGGGAACGGCGCCATCTGCGGGGCGACGACGGGGTCGAGGTTGCTCGCGACGACGTCGGGGGTGGACCCGGAGGCCAACTCCTGCTGCAACGTCGACTGCACGTCCTTGCCGGACGGCGACTCGATGGTCACCTTGACTCCGGGGTGCGCCTGCACGAACGGCGCGACGAGGCCCTCGTAGTACTGCTTGGTGAGTGCGGGGCTGATGTTCGCGAGCATGCGGACCTCGCCGGTGAGCGAGGTGTTGCTGCTGCTCTCGCTCGTACCGCACCCGGCGAGAACGAGCGCGAACGTGGCGACGAGACCGAGGGCCTGCACGGCTCTCGCCGGTCGGGTGCGGCGGCTCATTGATCCTCCTTGACCAAGGCAATCGGCTATCGATAGCCGATTGGCGAGGAGCGTACGTCCGACCCCGAGGGCTGTCAAAGGCCGATTCGTTACCTGTTGTCAACACCCAGGGCACCGGAAGCGTGCGCGAAGAACGCCGCGCTCGCAGCCTCCGGATCCCCGGCTTCCAAGGCCGCGATCAGGTCGTCGTGCCACTCCACGACCGCCGCCCGGTCCCCCGTGTACGCGGGGTCGCCGATGGCGCGCTGGCTGACGAGCAGCGGTTCGAGCACGGCCCACACCCGCGCCAGCACCGCGTGACCGCCGATCAGAAGCACCCGTTCGTGGAACCTCATGTCGAGCGAGCGGAACTCCGCCCAGTCCCCCGCCGCGACCGCCGTCCTCATCTTCGCCACGATGTTGCGGAGGTCCACGAGGTCGCCGTTCGCGAGGCTCGAGATGGCGGACCGCGCGCCGACGCTCTCGATGGCCGCGCGCAGCTGGCGGGCGATCACGAACTCGTCCGGCGAGATCGCCGTGACGTAACTGCCGCGCCGGGGCTCGGACGTGACCAGGCCTTCGTGGACGAGCCGCTTGACGGCCTCGCGGACGGGCGCTTGGCTGACGTTCATGCCACGGGCGATCTCCGACTCCACGAGCCTCGACCCCGGTTCGCGCGAGCCGTCCAGGATCGACGCACGGAGGATGTCGTAGATGCGGTCGGACAGCAGGTCCTTGGAAAGTTCGACGTTCGCCATGCGCGCTACTCCTTGATCGATAATCGACAACTCTAGCCGCACGGACGACTACCCCGCGAGGCCGCCGACCGGCGACGACTTCGGCCGAAGGCCGTCCACGCGCGCCGCCGTCGTGCGGCGAATGTCCGAATCCGGTGATCAAGTACCCGGATCTCCTGGTCACACCCGTTTCCACCGAATGGAACGCGGGCGTTGACGGCGTGGGTCGGCGAGGTTACCTTCCCCGCTATCGATTAGCGATTGGATGTCAACGATGGATCACTTTCGCTCCCGGCTGGCCGTTCTCGTGACCGCGACGGCCGCCTTGCTCCCCTTCGCCGGACTCGCCTCCACGGCGCAGGCGGCGACCGGCCACACCTACTACGTCGCCACGAACGGATCCGACTCCCACTCCGGCTCCTCGGGTTCCCCCTTCAAGACCATCCAGAAGTGCGCGACGAAGGTGGTCGCGGGCGACACCTGCCAGATCGCCGGGGGCGACTACCGCGAGACCGTGACGCCCGCCCGCAGCGGGACCGCGAACGCCCGGATCACCTACCAGGCGGCTCCGGGAGCGCGGGTCACGATCAACGGCGCCGACCCGGTCACCGGCTGGGGCGTCGTCTCCCCCGCCGAACTCGCGGGCCTCCAGTCCGCCGACCCGTTCCTCGCGGCCTCCGAGTTCACCGCGGGCGTGCACGGCGGCCACATCTACCGGACCACCGTCACCCTGAACCCCGCTCTACCGGGCAACCAGCTGTTCTTCGACGGCAGCAAGCAGTTCGAGGCCCAGTGGCCGCACGCCAACGGCAACGAGACCTCCCCCAACTTCGCCTCCGCCCAGTCCGGCGACAACACGAGCCTGTCCGACACCGCGCTGACCCAGCCCGCGGGCTTCTGGACCGGCGCGCGGCTCACCGCGCACAACTGGTTCGTCAGCGACAGCGGCACCGTGACCAGCTCGACCATCGGCAGCGTCACCGCGCCCGGCATGGCTCCCTGCGTCGGCCTCAGCCCGAACCAGCGCACGAACTACACGCTCAGCGGCAAGCTCGCCCTCCTCGGCCAGCCCGGCGAGTGGTTCTACCAGGCGAGCACGCACAAGCTGTACCTGTGGTCACCGGACGGCGCGAGCCCCGCGAGCCACGTCGTCGAGGCCAAGCAGCGCAACGTCGGCATCGACCTGAGCGGCAAGTCCTACATCTCCGTGGTCGGGCTGGGCCTCAAGGCCACCACCGCCGTGACGTCGTCCACGTCGAAGGAGAACGTCTTCGACAAGATCACCGCCCGGTACGTCTCGGCGTACAACGACCTCAAGCAGGACCCGAACATGGTCACGACCCCGGACGGCTGCGCCGTGCTGACCGCCGGTGAGACCACGTCCGGCATCGTGCTCGACGGCACGCACAACGTGCTGCGCAACAGCCTGGTCGACGGCAGCGCGGGCAACGGCGTGCTGATGCTCGGCACCGCCAACACCGTCACCAACAACACGATCCTGCGCACCGACGCGCTGGGCAGCTACGCGGCGGGCGTCAACGTCCTCGGCTCCAACCAGGTGATCACCCACAACACGATCAACCAGTCGGGCCGCAGCTCCGTCAACATCGACAACAAGGTCTCCGGCCCGAAGGCGTCCGGCCACCAGATCGCCTACAACGACATGTCGAACTACGGCAACCTCGTGGTGGACGTCGGCGCGGTCTACGTCTGCTGCGCGGTGGACCTGGCGGGCACCGTCATCCACCACAACCAGTTCCACGACCCCGCGCCCCTCGCGGGCTCGGCACCGGCCCCCGGCGTCTACCTCGACCTCTCGACCTTCAACGCGACCGTCCACAACAACGTCGCGTGGAACCGCACCACCTACGGCGCGGTCCTGATCAACCCGAACGGCGGCTCCACCTCGGGCAACCGGATCTACAACAACACGTCCGGCACGGACACGAACGTCGCCAGCACCTTCGGCGGCACGTACACCGACACCGAGATCGTCAACAACATCGGCGTCACGGGCAACGACCCCGGCATCACCAACTCGAACAACCTGACCCCGGTCAGCTCGGCCCAGTACACCAACCCCGCCGTCTACGACTTCACCCTGAAGTCGACGTCCCCGGCCCGCAACGCGGGCGTCGTGAAGTCGCCCGCGACGGACGGCTTCACCGACCCGACCCCGAGCCTGGGCGCCTACCAGTACGGGGTGCCCAAGTGGTCCGCGGGCGCGGTGCGCACCTCGGGTCCGCTGATCGAGGCCGAGTCGTACACCTCCAGCAACGGCGTCAGCCCCCACCCCGCGGCCAGCGGCACCGTCGTGGGCAGCTTCGACGGCGGTGACTGGTTCGGCTTCACCAACGTGGACTTCGGCTGCGACAGCGACCTGTTCACCGCGAACATCGGCGTGGACGACCAGTACGCCAACAAGGGCGTGGAGATCCACCTCGACAGTGTCACCGGCCCGGTCATCGGCGTCCTGTACGTCAACGGCACCGGCGGCTTCGACACCATGGCGAACCAGTCGGTCTCCATCCGCCCGACCAGCGGGAAGCACAGCGTCTTCCTGACGGCTTCCGGTGGCCAGCCCGGCTTCGGCAACGTGGACAGCTTCTTCGTCTCGCGGACCCGCTAGGCAAGGCCGAGCCCGGTGCCGCCGCTCCCCCCGAGCGGCAGCACCGGGCTCATCGGCGGCGCGACACGGCGAGGTGCGCCTTCTCGCCCTGCGGACCGACCAGGGTGACCAGTTCGGCGGGCCGCTCGTCGGCGCTGCCGATCCAGTGCGGGATCCGCGTGTCGAACTCCGCGGCCTCCCCGGCCCGCAGCACGAACTCCCGCTCGCCGAGCACGAGCCGGACGCCGCCGTCGAGCACGAAGAACCACTCGTGCCCCTCGTGGGTCTTCAACGCGGGCTCTCCCCAGCGCGACGCGGGCGGGTACACGACCTTGAAGGCCTGGAGGCCCCCGGCCCGGCCGCTCAACGGCACGAACGTCATCCCGTCGCGCGTGACCGGGCGGAGGTGGACGCGCGGATCGCCGGTCCGGCGCACGCCGACCAGGTCGTCGAGCGCGACGCCGTGCACCCGCGCCAGCGGCAGCAGCTGCTCCACGGTCGGTCGCCGCAGGCCGTTCTCCAGCCGGGACAGGGTGCTCGCGGTCAGCCCGGTCTCGGCCGCCAGCTCGGCCAGGGTGGAGCCGCGGGATCGGCGCAGCGCGCGCAGCCGTGGCCCGAAGTCGTCCGGCACGGTGTCCTGGTGGTCGTCCATGGCCGCAATCTTGCCGATCGGCAACGGGGTTCGCCATCCGGCCCGTCGGCGGAAAAGACTGCGCGCCGGACGACGATCCCGAGGGGGAACCGGCATGGACGACCCGCTCCACGACGTGCGCGCTCGACTCGACGCCACGCTGGACGAGCACCGCTCCGCCCTGCACGACTGCCTGGACGGGCTGGACGAGGAGGAGGCCAGGAGGTCGCTCGTGCCGTCGCGGACGACGTTGCTGGGCCTGGTCAAGCACGTGACGTACGTGGAGGAGTTCTACTTCGACCACTGCGTCACCGGTCGCGCGCTCGGGCCTTCCGCCACACCGGACCGGTCGTTCATCCTCACCCGGAACGACACCATCGCGTCGATCCGGGCCGCTCACCGGGCGGCCTGCGAGAGGTCCCGGCGGATCGCGGCGGGACTCGCGTTCGACGAGGTCGTGACCGGGCGCGGCGAGCAGCCCGTGTGGTCGCTCTACCTGCGGACCGAACGCGACCTGGCGCAGCACTGCGGCCACGCCGACATCCTGCGCGAGCAGATCCTGGCGGCACGGTGGTGAAGGGCGCGGCAGGGGTGCCGCGCCCTTCGCTCAGTACGGCCAGCCCGGAACGTTCAACCGGATGCTGTACAGCCCGAAGTTGCCGTTGTCGCCGCCCGTGGAGGGGATTCCGGACGTGATGAACAGGGTCTTCCCGTCCGGTCCGCCGAAGGCGGCGTTCGTGGCGTTGCGGCCCGCCGAGATCGTGCCCAGCGCCACCCCCGCGGGCGAGAAGACGTGGACCTTCCCGTCGCCGTAGGTGATCTGGTAGACGTTCCCGGCGCAGTCGACCGTGCCGCCGTCGGTCCCGCCCAGCGACGCGAAGTCGGCGCGCGCGCCGGTGCTGCCGTCGGCGTTGACCGGGTAGCGGTAGACCTTGCCGGTGGCGTTGCCGCCGACGTAGAGGGTCTTGCCGTCCGGGGACAGCTCGATCCCGTTCGGTTCGCGGATCGTGTCGTCGATCAGCGTGACGACTCCCCCGCTGACGCGGAAGACGCCGGTCTTGCCTCCCATCTGGTCGGGCCGGTCGGCGCGCTGGAAGTCCGGGTCGGTGAAGTACACGGTCCCGTTCGCGCCGATGGTGACGTCGTTCGGCGAGTTGAACCGCTTGCCCTGGTAGGACGACGCGAGCGTGGTCCGCTGCTTCGTCGCCAGGTCGTACGACGAGACGGTCCGCTGGTCGTGCGTGGCCGCGACGATCGACCTGCCGTCGCGGCTGATCGCCAGGCCGTTGCTGCCCGAGTTCGCGATGAACGTCGTGAACGCGCCGGTCGACAGGGTGTACCGCAGGATCTCGGACGGCTGCACGTTCTCCGCGCCGGTGCCGTCGCGCATGTTCGACAGCAGCAGGGTCTGCGTGGCCGCGTCCCAGGTCGGGCCCTCCAGGAAGGTGAACCCGTCCTTGATCTTCGTCGCCGCGAGGGTCGGCGAGGGCAGCGGGCTGCCGAACGGTCCCTGCGGGCAGGGTCCGCCGGACGGCGGTGGCGCGGTGGGCAGCGCCCACTGCTGGTTCGCGCCGGTCGAGCACGCCCAGAGCTGCAACTTGGTGCCGTCCGCGCTGGAGACGCCGGTGGCGTCCAGGCACTTCTGCGCCGCGGCGTTGACGAGCCTGCCCGCGTCGGCGGTCCAGCGCTGCGCCGTCGTGCCCGCGCAGTCGGAGATCCGGACGACGGCCCCGTTGGCGGTCCCGGCCGCGTCCAGGCACTTGCCCAGCGCGGAGACCGAGCCGTCGTCGCGCGCCGACCACTGCTGCGCCGCGCCGCCGTTGCACGTCCACAGCTGGACGCGCGTGCCGTTGGCGGTGCCGCCGTCGACGACGTCGACGCACTTGCCGCCGAGACCGGTGATCGTCCCGGTGGCCGCGGCCGAGGCCGGGGCGGCGGTGAGCCCGGCCAGGGTCACCGCCGCCGCCACGAGCGCGAGTCGCCTCACGCCGGCACCGTCCAGCGCTGCTGGGCCGCGCCCGTGCAGGTCCAGATCTGGAGCTTGGCCCCGTCCGCGGTGCTGCCGTCCTTCACGTCGAGGCACTTGCCGCTGCCGACGTTGACGAGCTGCCCGGACGACGACCGCGTCCACTGCTGGTTGCCGCCGCCGAAGCAGTCCCAGAGCTGGACCGCCGTCCCGTCCGCGGTGCCGCTGCCCGTGACGTCCAGGCACTTGCCGAGGCCGCGCACGGTGTTGTCGGAGCCCACGGTCCACTGCTGGTTCGGGCCGGAGGTGCAGGTCCACAGCTGCGGCTGGGTGCCGTTGGCGGTCGAGCCGCCGGTCACGTCCAGGCACTTGCCGCCGAGACCGGTGATCGCGCCGGTGCCGCCGGTGGGCGGCGGGGTCGTGCCGCCGTTGCCCGGCCACGTGAACGTCGCCATCGAGCCGCCGGGCAGGGAGTAGCCGAACGACTGGCCGCCGAAGGAGACCTGGAAGTTCTGCGTGCCACCGGTGTTGACCGCGACGAGCACGATCGTGCCGTCGGGGTTGCGGAACGCCACGTTCTGGATGCCGCCCTCGCCGAAACCGGTCGAGTCGATCCGGACGGCCCCCGGCTGCACGAACTTGCTGAGGTGGCCGAGGACGTAGTACTCCGCGTTGTACGTGACGCTTCCACCGTTGGTGGTGACCACGCCCATGCAGTTGTCGCAGCTGCCGATGACCGGGCCGTGGTTGTTGTCCAGTGCCATGTTCCACGTCGTCACGGTGCGGGCCCAGTTGCGGGTGGTGCCGATCGCGAGGTTCATCCCCTGCCACCGCAGGGTGTCCCGGAACGTGGCCGCGTCGGTGCCCGACGACGTGCCGGAGCACTCGGTGAAGAAGATCTCCTTGCCCGGTTGGGCGTTGCGGACCGTGGACTGGCCGGACGGGTTGCCGCCGTAGCAGTGCCACGCCGAGCCGACGACGTTGCCGCCCGCGCTGGTGTTGACCGTCTGCGCGTAGGTCGTGTCGTCCCAGTTGTGGTCGTAGCCGAGGAGCTTCGTGCTCAGCCCGGCCGCGCGCAGCTTCGGCACGAGGGTGTTGATGATGCTCGACTGCTGGCTCGCGGACATGAGCATGCCGGGGTAGCCGGGCGGCGAGAACTTCGGCTCGTTCTGCACGCTCAGGTACGAGATCGGCACGCCCGCGGCCTGGTAGGCCTGGACGAACTTGACCAGGTAGTCGGCGTACACCCCGACCCGGCTGTCGTTGAGGGAGCCGCCGATGAGGTTGTTGTTGGTCTTCATCCAGGCGGGCGCGCTCCACGGCGTGGCCATGACCGCCAGCTTCGGGTTCAACGCCTTGGCCTGCTTGACCAGCGGCAGGATGTAGGCGTTGTCGTGCGCGACGGAGAACCGGGACAGGCTCGGGTCGGCCGCGCCGTCGTCGTAGGTGTAGAAGGACCGCGAGAAGTCGGTCGCGCCGATCGGCTGGCGCAGCCAGCTCAGGCCGACGCCGCTGCTCGGGTTGAACAGGGCGTTCATGATCTCGTCGCGGCGGGGCGAGTTGAACACGTTCCACGCGGCCGCGTCGGTGAACGACGCCCCGAAGCCCACCATGGACTGGTAGGTGGTGTTCGGGTTGACCGTGATCACGGGACCGCTGCCGCCGGTCCCGAACGAGACGTTCCCCTGTTGCCGCAACAGGTTGGACTTGTCGGCCGTGGTGAGCCAGACGCTCGCGGTCGTGGCCGCCATGGCGGGCGCGGCCGGGGCCGCGACGGTCGCGGCGACGACGGCCGTGACGAGGGCGACCACCCGCCCCCGTGTGCGACGTCGTGCGGTGCTGGGTGTCGAGGGCATGGCGCTCCTTGCAGGATGGGAGCAATCTCCGGACGACGGGTGACCCGGACCTGCCGTCAGCGCCGTCGCCGCGGCCGAAGTTATCCGAAATAACTAGGGCCGACAAGGTCTAGACCAGATACCGGTCCGACACCGGCACCCGGCCGGACGACCGTGCGCCCGGTCACGGTTCCTGACGGTATGGAGAACTCACTGTCCCAGGAGGTGACCGATCAACGCCCGGCGGCAAGGGGCCAGGTAGAAGTGGTCGCCGGGGAACACCCGGAGGTCGAACGCCGCCGACGTCAGCTCGGCCCAGTCCCGTGCCTCCTCGACCGTCACCTCCGGGTCCCGGTCGCCCAGCACGGCGGTGATCGGGCAGTCGAGGACCGCGGACGACGGCCGGTACGTCTCGACCACGCTGCTGTCGGCCGCGAGCGTGGCCAGCACCATCGCGCGCAGCTCGGGGTCGGTCAGGGGCGTGGTGATGCCGAACCGGTGCAGCGCGGCCAGCAGCGCCGCCTCCCCGTCGAGGCGCACGGGCCTGCTGTGGCGCGGGGCCTGCCTGCCGGAGACGACCAGCCGGGCGGGGGCAGAGCGGACGGCGGTCTCGTAGGCCACGGCCGCGCCCATGCTGTGCCCGAAGTACGTGCGCGGCGTGGAATCCAGCCGACCCAACGCTTCCACGACCCCGTCGACCAGACCTCCCATCGTGGTGTGGGCGGGGTCGGCGAACCGGTCCGCCCGGCCGGGGTACTGGACGGCGACGAGTTCGACGTGGTCCGGCAGGTCGGCGGGCCACTCCCGGTACGCGGCGGCGCTCCCGCCCGCGTGCGGGAAGCACACCCACCGCTCGGTGGCGTCCGGGCGCGGCACGAAGGTCCGCAGCCACCGGCTCACCGGTCGCGCTCCGCCCACAGGCTCCGGGCCAGCTCACGCGGTGTCGGGTGGCTGAGCAGCGCCGTCAGGGTGAGCGGTCGCCCGGTGGCCGCGGTCAGCCGGTCGCGCAGCTCGACCGAGGTCAGCGAGTCCAGGCCCAGGTCGCCGAACTCCGCGTCGGCCGCGACCGGGCCGGGGTGCCCGAGCGCGGCGGCGGTCTCCGCGCGGACCAGGTCGACCATCGCGTCCTCGTCGGCCACGGACGTGACGGGTGCCGGCGTTGAGCGGGGCGTCGCCAGGTCGGCCGCGACCACCGCCGGGTCCACGCCCGCCAAGGCGGCGTCGAACAGCGAGAGTCCGGTGTGGACGGACATCGGCCGGAGTCCCCTGTCTGCCAGCCTTTGCCGGTCCCGGTGGGTCAACCGCTCGGTCATCCCCAGGTCGTCCCACCAGCCCCAGGCGATGGCACGCCCGGCGAGTCCCGTCGCGCTCCGGTGCCGGGCCAGCGCGTCCAGGAAGGCGTTGGCGGCGGCGTACGCGGCCTGCCCCGCCGTGCCGATCGAGCCCGCGAGCGACGAGTAGAGCGTGAACACGGGCAGGTCCCGCGGGACGAGGGTGTGCAGGTGCCAGGCGGCGTCGATCTTGGGGCGCAGCACGGCGGCGAGGTCGGCGGGGTCCAGCGCGGCCACGGTCGCATCGCGCAGCACGCCCGCGGCGTGCACGACCCCGCTCAGGTCCGGGATCGTGGCCAGTAGGTCCGCGACCTGCGCCGGATCGGCCAGGTCGTGGGCGACGACCCGGACGCTCGCGCCGAGCGCGGTCAGGTCCGCGACTCCGGGGGCCTCGGGTCCGCGGCGGCTGACGAGCACCAGCCTGCGCACGCTGTGGCGGACCACGAGGTGCCGGGCGAGATGGGACCCGAGCGCCCCCGTCCCGCCGGTCACCAGAACGGTTCCCGATGGGTCGAACGACGTGCGGCCCGCGGCGACCGGCACCAGAACCGGCACGTGCGGCACGCCACCCCGGAAGACGACCTCGTCTCGTCCGGTGACGGCCGTGGGCACCGGGTCGGCCGAGTCGGTGTCGACCAGCGCGATCCGGCCGGGATGTTCGGTGGCCGCCGTGCGCCACAGGCCCCACAGCGCGGCCGCCACCAGGTCGGGAGTCGCCGTGGTGGCGTGTCGGGTGACCAGGACGAGCCGCTCATCACTGCCACCGAGAACACGCTGGAGGAGCGCCAAGTGCTCGGCCAGCACCCGGTGCACGGTCGGCACGACGTCGCCCTGGGTCGGTGTGTGCTCGACGACCACGGTGTCGGACGAGTCGGGCACGGGATCGAGCGTGACGGGAGTCCAGTCCCACCGGCGCAGCGGAACGGCGTCCGGCAACGGGCGCAGCAGCAGTGAGTCGACGGTCAGCACCGGACGGCCGCGGTCGTCCTCGACGTCGATGGCGACCCGGTCGGGCGCGAGCCGGGCGATCCGGGCGCGCAGCCCTCCCTCGGCCCGCCGGTGCACGGTGACGCCCGTCCAGGCGAACGGCACGCGCGGCACGTCGTCGACCAGCACCGCCTGCACCACGGCGTCGAGCACCGCCGGGTGGAACAGCGCCGCGTCCGCGACCCGTTCGCCCGTGGGCAACTCCACGTCGGCGACCAGGTCAGCGCCCAGTCGCCGCACGGTCCTCAGCCCGCGGAACGCCGGTCCGTGCTCCAATCCGGGCCGGTCGTGGTGGCCGGTGAGGTCGACCGGGTCGCCCTCGTCCGGCACGGCGACCGGTGTGACGGGCACACCGCCGAACGAGCCTTCGGCGTGCGTGGTCCACGATCCGCCGGTCGCGGGCCGGGCCTCGACGCGGAACGCCCGCGCCACGACGACCACCCGCACGTCCACGTCCGCCGTGACCTCCAACGGCGTGGTCAACACCAGTTCCGCCAGCCTGGCCCCCTCCCCCGCCCGCAGAGCCAGTTCGAGAAACGCCGTGCCGGGCAGCAACGCCCGCCCGCCGACCACGTGACCCGCGACCTCGGCGACCGTGACCCGTTGTACAAGTGCGGGGCGGGAATCGGTGGTCAGCCAGTACCGCTCCCGCTGGAACGCGTACGTCGGCAGCGGCACACGTTCGCCCGGCAGAACTTCGGCCCAGCGCACCGGGACACCGTTGGTGTGCAAGCGGGTCACCGCCTGCACGAGGGTCTCCGCTTCGGGCTTGCCTCGGCGGGACAGCGCGACCGCACCGGCCAGCGGCGCGAGCGTCGCGTCCGGGCCCAGTTCGAGCATGGTGGTGACGCCGTGGCGGCCGGTGAGCGCGTCCACGGCGTCAGCGAACCGCACCGGCTCCCGCGCCTGGCGCACCCAGTACTCGGCGGAGCCGAGGTCCGCCACGGCCCCCGTCAGCGTCGACACGATCGGGATGGTCGCGGGGTGGAAGTCCAGGCTCTCGGCCACTTCCCGCAGTCCGGCGAGCGCGGGCTCCACCAACGCCGAGTGGAACGCGTGCCGGACGCGCAGCCGGGTCGTGCGGTGGCCCTCGGCCGTGAGCCGGTCCACGACCTGCTCGACCTCGTTCACCGGCCCGGAGATCACCACGGCGTCGGCCGCGTTCACGGCGGCGAGCGACACCGTCCCGGTCACCAGAGGCACGACCTGCGCCTCGGACGCGCGGACGGCGACCATCGCGCCACCCTCGGGCAACGCCTGCATCAGCCGTCCGCGCGCGACGACCAGCGCGGCGGCGTCGGGCAGCGACAGGACCCCGGCGACGTGCGCGGCGGCTACCTCACCGATCGAGTGCCCAACGAGGTGGCTTGGCCGCAGGCCCCAACTCTCCAGCAGGCGGAACTGGGCGACCTGGAGCGCGAACAGCGCGGGTTGGGTGAACTCCGTGCGGTCCAGTAGGTCCTGAGTGGACAATGCGTCGCGCGGCGGCGGCAACACCGAGCACACCTCGTCGAACGCCCGCGCGAACTCCGGGAACGCTTGGTACAGCTCGGTTCCCATGCCCGTGCGTTGTCCACCCTGGCCGGAGAACAGGTACGCCAGACCACCGGCCCCGGCCACCCCGCGCACCAGTCCAGGGTGGTCCCAGCCGTCCACGAGGGTGTCCAGCAGGTCCAGGAGATCGCGTCGATCGGTGCCGACCAGTCCGGCCCGGTGCTCCCAGGCCGTCCGGGTCGTGGCCAACGAGTGCGCCAGGTCCGCCACCGACTCGGGATGGTCGCGCACGTGGCTCCGCAGCCGCGCGGCCTGGTCCCGCAGCGCGTCGGCGGACCGGGCGGACAGCAGCCACGTCAGCACCGGCGGCGCGGGCCGGTGGGGAACGACCGGCGCGGGTGGCGGTTCCTCCACCACGAGGTGCGCGTTCGTGCCGCTGATGCCGAACGACGAGACGCCCGCACGGCGCGGACGGTCGGTCGCGGGCCACGGCCGTGCGGTCGTGAGCAGCCGGACCGAGCCCGACTCCCAGTCCACGTGCGGTGTCGGCCGGCCGACGTGCAGGGTGCGCGGGAGGACGTCGTGCCGCATCGCCATCAGCACCTTGATCACGCCACCGACCCCGGCGGCGGCCTGGCTGTGGCCGATGTTCGACTTCAGCGACCCCAGCCACAGCGGCCGGTCGGCGGCGTAGGCGGCCAGGACGGCGTTCGCCTCGATCGGGTCGCCGAGCGCGGTCCCGGTGCCGTGCGCCTCCACGACGTCCACGTCACCCGCGGTCAGGCCCGCGTCGGCCAGCGCTTTCTCGACCACTCGCCGCTGGGCGGGGCCGCTGGGGGCGGACAGGCCGTTGCTGGCCCCGTCCTGGTTGACCGCGCCGCCCCGGATCAGGCCGAGCACGCGGTGGCCGTCGCGCACGGCGTCCGAGAGCCGCGCGAGCACCAGCACGCCCGCGCCCTCGGCGAGCCCCGTGCCGTCCGCCGCCTCGGCGAACGACTTGGCACGGCCGTCCGGGGCCAAGCCGCCCTGCCGGGCGAACTCGGTGATCGTGCCGGGCGTCGACATCACCGTCACGCCGCCCGCCAGCGCCAACGACGTGTCGCGGGCTCGCAGCGCCCGGCACGCCAGGTGGATCGCCACGAGCGACGACGAGCAGGCGGTGTCCACGGTGATCGCGGGTCCGCCGAGCCCGAGCACGTAGGAAACCCGGCCGGAGACCACGCTGTTCGCCGCCCCGGTGAGCCGGTGCCCCTCGACCTCCGGCGGCGACTCGTGCAGCGCGGGCCCGTACTGCTGCTGGTTCGCGCCGGTGTACACGGCGGTGTCGGAGCCTCGCAGGATGGCCGGGTCGATGCCCGCGTGCTCCAACGCCTCCCAGGTCACCTCCAGCGCGACCCGTTGCTGCGGGTCCATCGCGAGCGCCTCGCGCGGGGAGATCCCGAAGAACGCCGCGTCGAAGTCGGTGGCGTCGGCCAGGAACCCGCCCTCCTTCGAGGCCAGGCGGCCCGCCAGGTCGTCGAGGTCCCAGCCGCGGTCGGTCGGGAACCCGCCGATCGCGTCCCGGCCCTCGTGCACGAGGTCCCACAGGTCGTCGGGCGAGCGGACGCCGCCGGGGTAGCGGCAGCCGATGCCGATGACCGCGATCGACTCGTCGGACTCCAGCTCCCGCAGGCGTTCCCGCGCGGTGCGCAGCTCGGCGGTGACGCGTTTGAGGTAGTCGACCAGGGTCGCCTCGTCGGTCATCGCGCCCCCAACTCCTCGTCGATCAGCCGGAGCAGCTCCTCCGGGCTCGCCGCGTCCAGGTCGGACGCCGGGGCCTCGGCGGGGAACAGCAGGCCGCCGACGAACGCCGCCAGTTCGGTCGGGGTCGGGTGGTCGAACACGGCCGTGACCGGCAGCCGGAGCCCGGTCGCGGTGTTCAGCCGGTTGCGCAGCTCGACGGACGTGAGCGAGTCGAACCCGAGGTCCCGGAAGGCCCGGTCCGCGAGCAGCCCGTCGGGTTCCGCCAGCCGCAGCACGACCGCCGCCTGCTCCCGCACCCACGCCAGCAGCGCGGACTCCCGTTCCGCCCGCGGCAGTTCGGCCAGCCGTTCCCGAACGTCCGCCGTGGGCCGAGCGGTGACCGGTGCCGCTCGCCGGGCGCGTGGACGGGAGGTCGCGGCTGCGACCAGGTCCGCCTCGGGGCGCAGGCGGGCCGCGTCGTAGAGCGCCAGACCGTCCGGTGTGGACAGCGGGGCCACGCCCGCCTCGGCCATCCGCTCCACGTCACGGGCGGCGAGGTGGTCGCTCATGCCGCTCGGCGACGCCCACAGGCCCCACGCGATGGCCTGCCCGGCCCTCCCGGACGCGGTCCGGTGGCGGGCCAGGGCGTCCAGGACCGCGTTGGCGGCGGCGTAGTTGCCCTGCCCCGGCACGCCGAGGACACCGGCGACCGAGCTGTAGAGCGTGAACTCGGCCAGGTCGAGGTGCCGGGTGAGCCGGTGCAGGTGCCACGCGGCGTCGACCTTGGGCCGCAGCACGGAGTCCAGGTGCTCGGGCGTCAGCGCGGCCAGCGTGGCGTCCCGCAGCACCCCGGCGGCGTGCACGACGCCGACCAGGTCCGGCAGGCCCGCGAGGAGGTCGGCGACCTGGTCCGGGTCGGCCAGGTCGTGCGCGGACACCGTCACGTCCGCGCCCAACGCGGTCAGGTCCGCCACCAGCTCGGCCGCCCCAGGGGCCTCCGACCCGCGCCTCCTCGTCAGGTGCTGGCTGCGGACACCGCCTGACTCGACCAGG
>NZ_JBHYHC010000157.1:0-20471 GCF_042738955.1 Umezawaea sp. NPDC059074 | reverse complement strand
TTGGAGATCGGGCAGGGCTTTGGGGCACTGCCTTTTGGCCCGATCAAGGGGCAAATCTAGGGGCCCCAAATCAAATCGGACACAGCACGCTGGAAATCGAAGCCGCTAAATGAGCGAGCCGGAAGCGGCAGCCGCCAACCAGCCCAGCTGCAAGCCGTAGCCGCCGGGAGACCCAGCAAACCCCTACTCCTCAGCCGGAAACAGAATCGGGCTGAGCAGGTGTCGCCTGCGCCCAACTGAAGGCTCGTACCCCAGTCGCGGCACGATCACCGCGCGGAGTTCGCCGATCATCTCCAGCAGCTCCTCCGGGCTCAACCACACCGCGTGCTGCCGGTACCCCACAGCGTCCGCTCCCGGATCCGAGCTCTCCCGATCCAGGTAAGCGTTGAACTCCGCGATCAACGCCGCCATCGCCGTGGCGAAAACACGCCGGTGGTCCTCCACGGTCGCCGAAGCGGCCGTCTCCGCGTCGATCACCGCTCGGTCCCGCCGCAACCGGTAGTGCCGTTCCACGGCCCCGTGGACCCGCAGCTCCCCGTCGACTTCCAGGATGCCGCCTTCGGTGAGCAGGGCGACGTGCCGGTACACGGTCGCCTTGGACACGTCCGGCATCCGTTCGCACAGCTGTCCCGTCGTCAACGCCCGGCCGCCGGACATCGCGTGGACGACGCGGAGTCGTACCGGGTGCAGGAGGAGTTCGACCGTATCCACCCCAGCAGTTTCTCATGTCTGATACCGTTCGCAAACTTGAGAAAGAGGTGGTTATGGCCATTCCACTGGGGAATCTGCACAACGGACTGCTGGTGCACCGCTCAGGCGAGGGGGGGCCTGCGGTGGTGTTCCTGCCGGGGGCCGGGTTGGTGGGGTTGGATTTTCTGAACGTCCAAGCGCTGGTCTCGGAGTTCACGACGAGCGTGCTCTACGACCGGGCGGGCACCGGGTGGAGTGCGTCCGCTGACCTTCCCCGGACGGCGGAGGAGGTGGCGGTCGAGCTGCGGGAGGTGCTGTCAGCGGCGGCAGCCGAAGGGCCGTACGTGCTGGTGGGGCACTCCATTGGCGGGTTCTACGCGCGGCGGTACGCGCAGTTGTTCCCGGACGAGGTGGCGGGGATGGTGTTGCTCGACCCCGGTCACGAGGACATCTTCGACTACCTGCCCGCGCGGGCCGCCGAGATGAACGAGCAGATGAAGCAGAGCACCAACGACATGCCGGACCTGACCGACGAGCAAGTCGAAGCGTCGCGGGCCGCCCTGCGGAACCTGTACGCCGGGTGGCCGGAGGACGTGCTCGGGGCGTTGGTCGAGTACCACCTGCGCGCGTGGCGGACGGGGATTCGGGAGGCGTCCAACCTGGAGACCGATGTGCACGAAGAACTGCGTCGCGGTGGGAAGGTGCCCGAGGTGCCCACCGTGGTGCTCAGCGCTGGTGGGCAGAACCTGTTCTGGGCGAAGTTCGTGGCTGAGGACGTGCTGGTCGAGGCGTTGGCCGGGTTGGCGCGGATGCACGCGGACATGGCTGGGCCGCGTGGGGAGCACCGGGTGCTCGACGGGGCTTCTCACCAGTACCTGACCGTCGAGCAGCCCGATGCCGTGGTGCGCGCTGTTCGGGACGTGGTGGAGCTGGCCCGCTAGCGGACGCGGCTCTGGCGGACTTCCTTCGGGAGGGCGAACGCGATCGTCTCGTTCGCCGTGGTGATCTCCTCCACGTCGCCGTAGCCGCGTTCGCCGAGCCACTTCAGCAGCTCCATGACCAGGATGTCCGGCACGGACGCGCCGCTGGTCACGCCGACCGTGGTGACGCCCTCCAGCCAGGCCTCGTCGACCTCCTTGGCGTAGTCGATGAGGTACGACGCCTTGGCGCCGGACTGGAGGGCCACCTCGACCAGGCGGACCGAGTTGGACGAGTTCTTGGAGCCCACGACGAGGACCAGGTCGCACGACGGGGCCATCGTCTTCACGGCCGTCTGGCGGTTGGACGTGGCGTAGCAGATGTCGTCGCTCGGCGGGTCCTGGAGGTCCGGGAACTTGTTCTTCAGCTGGTTGACCCGGACCATCGTCTCGTCGACCGAGAGGGTGGTCTGGGACAGCCAGATGACCTTGGACGGGTCGCGGACGACGACCTTGTCGACGTCCTCCGCCGTGTCCACGAGCTGGATGTGCTCGGGGGCCTCACCGGCGGTGCCCTCGACCTCCTCGTGGCCCTCGTGGCCGATCAGGAGGATGTCGTAGTCGTCGCGGGCGAAGCGCTTCGCCTCCATGTGCACCTTGGTGACCAGCGGGCACGTGGCGTCGATGGTGCGCAGCGAGCGCTCGGCCGCCTCCTCGTGCACCGCGGGCGACACGCCGTGCGCGGAGAACACGACGAGCGCGCCCTCGGGGACCTCGTCGGTCTGGTCGACGAAGATCGCGCCGCGGTCGCTGAGGGTCTCGACCACGTGCTTGTTGTGGACGATCTCCTTGCGCACGTACACGGGGGCGCCGTACTGCTCCAGGGCCTTCTCGACCGCGACGACCGCACGGTCGACACCCGCGCAGTAGCCGCGTGGCTTGGCCAGCAGCACGCGTTTCGGAGTGGCGTTGTCAGTCGGTGCGGTCATGCCACCAAGGGTACGGGGGTACCGCTGAGAGGCCGAAATGCGCAGCGTCACGCCCGTCGGCAGTAGGCATCGGGCACCGAAGTGCGGGAAGCTGGGCGCATGAAGCCATTGCCGCTGCCGGTCCGCATCGCGGCAGGCCTCGCGGTCACCGCCGTCGAGCGGGCCCGCCTGCTCCCCCAGCAGCTCGCGGGCCTGCCCGTGACGGTCGTGAGCGAGGCGCTGCAACTGTCCATGCGTCTTCAGCAACACGTCACCGAGCTGGCGATCAAGGGTGACGACGTGCTGTCCGGGATGCGCCCGCCGGAAGATGAACCCGAATGGGCGACGTTCGACGAGGACGAAAGTCCCCCGATCGTGTCCCCCGAAGCGCAGGTCGAGGACACGTCGGACGACGACGGCGACGACCCGTGGACCGAGGAGGAGCGCGCGATAGCGGCCGAGCCGCCCGCCGCGCTGCCCGTCTACGACGAGCTGTCGCTGCCGCAGCTCCGGGCCCGGCTGCGGGTGCTGTCCGCGGAGGACCTGGAGGACCTGCTCGCCTACGAGCGCGCCCACGACGACCGGCCGCAGTTCACCGGGATGTTGAACCGGCGCATCGCCACCGTTCGCGCGCAGTCGTGACGCAGTCGGACGCCCCCTCCACGCCCGAGCAGCCGTGGCCGGTTCGGACGGTCGCGCGGAAGATCACCGAGTGGATCAACCGGCTCGGCGCGGTGTGGGTGGAGGGGCAGATCACCCAGGTGTCGGCGCGGCCCGGCACGGCGACGGCGTTCCTCACGCTGCGGGACCCGTCGGTGGACATGTCGATGTCGTTGACGAGCCCCATCGGGCTGGTGCGCGGCATGGAGCCGCCGCTGACCGACGGCAGCCGTGTCGTGGTGCACGGGAAGCCGACGTTCTTCGCCGGGCGCGGCACGTTGAGCCTGCGGGTGGACGAGATCCGCGCGGTGGGCATCGGCGAGCTGCTGGCCCGGATCGAGCGGCTGCGCAAGCTGCTGAACGCCGAAGGCCTGTTCGACCCGCGGCGCAAGCGGAAGCCGCCGTTCCTGCCGAACAAGATCGGCCTGATCACCGGGCGCGCGTCGGCGGCCGAGCGGGACGTGCTGACGAACGCCCGCAACCGGTGGCCCGGCGCGAGGTTCCGGGTCGTCAACGTCGCCGTGCAGGGCGCGACGGCGGTGCCGCAGATCCTCACCGCACTGTCCACTTTGGAGCGTGATCCCGAGGTCGACGTGATCGTCCTCGCGCGCGGCGGCGGCAGCGTCGAGGACCTGCTGCCGTTCTCCGACGAGGCGCTGTGCCGGGCCGTGGCGTCCTGCCGCACGCCGATCATGTCCGCGATCGGCCACGAACCGGACAGCCCGCTCGTCGACTACGTCGCGGACGTCCGCTGCTCCACGCCGACCGACGCGGGCAAACGGGTGGTTCCGGATGTGGCGGAAGAAGCAACGCGGATCCGCCAGATGCGTGACCGCGCCCGCCGCGCGCTGCACGGCTGGGTCGACCGCGAGCGGAAGCTGCTGCACTCGTTGCGCACCCGACCTGCGCTTTCCGACCCGTACGCGCCGCTGGACCGCCGCCGCGAGGACGTCGACCGGCTGCGGGAACGGGCCCGGCGCGCGGTGCTGGCCCGGCTGTCGACCGAGCAGAACGGCCTGGCCTCGACAAAAGCGCGCTTGACGACCCTCGGACCGGCAGCCACGCTTGCGCGCGGATACGCGGTAGTGCAACGCGTCACACCCGAGGGGGTGGACGGGGTGCTGAGGTCGACGACCGAGGCCCCCGCGGGGACGCGGTTGCGCGTGCGCGTGGCGGACGGGGCCGTGCACGCGGTCGTGAGCGAGGACGGAGGCAGTGGTGCCGAACCCGGCGAATGAACCCACGTTCCTCCCGTTGACGATGGCCGCGGCCGGATCGGCGGCGGGCGGCTCGGCCGACCCGCTGGCCCGTGACAGCGCGCAGGTCGTCCAGCACCACGCGCGGACGGCGAACGCCGCCGCCGCGGACTGCTGGACCTCCCTCGTCGCGGGGTGCACGTCGGGCCGCGAGACGTTGATCAACGAACTGCGCCACCTCTCGCTGGCGACCTCGCAGTACGCGGGGACCCGCTGGTGGCTGAGCCACGGCTCGGTGCACCGCAAGCGGGTCGTGTCGGCCGAGGGGCGCATCGACGAGGCCGTGCGGGACGGTGACGGCGCCGAGTTCGCCGAGGCGTTCGTCGGGTACGACCAGGCCGTCGCCACCGTCGTGGCGCACGTGCAGAGCAGATTGGGGAGTTTGACCCAGTGAGTTCCACCGAGACCGAACTCGGGTACGAGGCCGCGCGCGACGAGCTGGTGGAGGTGGTCCGCAGGCTGGAGGCGGGCGGGCTCTCGCTGGAGGACTCGATCGCGCTGTGGGAGCGCGGCGAGGCGTTGGCCAAGACGTGCGAGAGCCACCTCGACGGGGCGAAGGAGCGGATCGACGCCGCCCTCGCGGTCGTGGAGGAGGACGTCGAGGGCTGACATTGGGACCCTGGTCACGGGGTACTCCGTGCGAGGATTGGTCTACCGGCCGATCATCCCAGGAGGAGCACAATGGTGAGCTCGAACCCTTCCGAACGCCGCCGCGAAGCGCCCGATCGGAACCTGGCGCTGGAATTGGTCCGGGTCACCGAGGCCGCCGCGATGGCGGCCGGTCGGTGGGTCGGCCGGGGCGACAAGAACGGCGGCGACGGCGCGGCCGTGGACGCCATGCGCAAGCTGATCCACACCGTGTCGATGCGCGGGGTCGTCGTGATCGGCGAGGGCGAGAAGGACGAGGCGCCCATGCTCTACAACGGTGAAGAGGTCGGCAACGGCGACGGCCCGGACTGCGACGTCGCCGTGGACCCGATCGACGGGACCACGTTGATGGCCAAGGGGATGCCGAACGCGCTGGCCGTGCTCGCCGTCGCCGAGCGCGGGGCGATGTTCGACCCGTCCGCGGTGTTCTACATGGAGAAGCTCGCCGTGGGCCCGGAGGCGGCGGACGTCATCGACATCACCGCGCCCATCGCGGAGAACATCCGCCGGGTGGCGAAGGCGAAGCACATCGACGTGACGGACGTGACGGTCTGCATCCTCGACCGGCCGCGCCACGAGCACCTGGTGCACGAGGTCCGCGAGGCCGGGGCGCGCATCCACTTCATCTCCGACGGCGACGTGGCCGGCGCGATCTCCGCCGCCCGCCCGGACACCGGCGTGGACCTGCTCGTCGGCATCGGCGGCACGCCCGAGGGCATCATCGCCGCGGCCGCGTTGAAGTGCATCGGCGGCGAGATCCAGGCGAAGCTGTGGCCGAAGGACGACGAGGAGCGGCAGAAGGCGATCGACGCGGGCCACGACCTGGACCGCGTGCTGACCACGCGGGAACTCGTGCGCGGTGACAACGTGTTCTTCTGCGCGACCGGTGTGACCAGCGGCGACCTGCTGCGCGGCGTGCACTACCGGTCCGGCGGCTGCACCACGCAGTCGATCGTGATGCGCTCGAAGTCCGGCACCGTGCGGATGATCGACGGGTTCCACCGGTTGACGAAGCTGCGCGAGTACTCGTCGGTGGACTTCGACCGGCTGGCCGAGGCCGAGGCGGAGCAGCTGCTGCCGCCGCTGCCCTAGGTCCGTTCCCCCGCCCGGAAAGCGCCGGGGGTGTCGCCGGTCTCGCGGGTGAAGAACTTGCCGAAGTTGGTCGGCTCGGTGAACCCGAGCCGGTGCGCGACGGCCGCCACGGGCACGTCGGTGTGGGCCAGCAGGCGCTTGGCCTCCAGCGCCACGCGGGCGTCGATGAGGGCCTTGGCGGTGTGGCCGGTGGCGGCCTGGCACAGGCGGTTGAGGCCGCGCACCGAGTAGCCGACGCGGGCGGCGTAGTCGGCCGCGTTGCGCGTCCTGGCGAACGACGACTCCAGTTCCCGCCGGAAGTGCCGGAACGCGGCGCTCTGCCCCGGCTCGTCGGCCGGGGCGGACCGGACCGCGCGCAGCAGCAGTGCGGCGAGCAGGTGCCGCAGCACGTCCACGGTGACCGGGTCCGGGTCCCGCACCGCGCGGCGGTACTCGGCGGCCAGGTCGTCCACGGCCAGGTCGTCCGGCGGCACGGTCCACGCGACGGGGCCGAACGAGTCGAGCAGGCCCGCGGCCCGGTCGAGCCGGGGCGGGAAGTCGGCGGTGAACAGCACCATCGTGACGTCGAGGCCCGCGGACGGCAGGCGCAGCACCCGGCCGGGGGCGACGTGCAACAACGTGCCCGCCGAGCACGGCCGGTCGACGAAATCGACCATCATGCCGCCCGTGCCGCCGGTCACCAGGAACAGCTGGTGGAAGTCGGCCCTGTGCACCACGTCCAGGGTGTGAGCGGGCAGTCTTTCCCTGAGGTCGGCGAAGTCCAGCACCTGCACGCCCAGGCTCGGGCGGTCCGGGTTGCTGTAGCCGAACTCCGTGACGTGTCCGCTTTCGACCATGGTGGTTCCCGATCCTACCTCGCTGTTCGAGGCCGATCGGCCGAAGCTCGTGGGGTGGCGGTCGGACGTCGGGTCCACCGCACCGGAGCGAAATGGACTACCACCGTGAGCGACAAGGAACTGGTTCTCCGGGCGTTGGGCGACCTCTTCGGGAGCAAGGACCCCGCCGCCGTGGACCGCTGGATCGCGCCGGGCTACCGGCAGCACAGCTCGCTCGCCGCCGACGGCCCGGACGCGTTGCGCGCCTTGATCTCCTCTCTGCCCGCCGACTTCCGCTACGAGGGCGCGCGGGTGATCGCGGACGGCGACCTCGTGGCCCTGCACGGCGTCTACCACGGCTTCGGGCCGGAGCCGCTGGTCGCGTTCGACCTCTTCCGGATCGAGGACGGGAAGCTGGCCGAGCACTGGGACGCGCTGACGCCCGTGGTCGCGGAGACCGCGAGCGGTCGGTCGCAGGTCGACGGCCCGGTGACGGCGTCCGACCTCGACCGTACTGAGCGGAACCGGGCGCTGGTGACCGAGTTCGCCCAGCGGGTCCTGGTCGACGCGGACTACTCGGTCCTCACCGACTACATCTCCACGTCCACGTACGACCAGCACAACCCGGAGGCGGCCGACGGGCTCGCGGGCTTCGGCGCGGCGGCCGCGAAGTGGGGCGAGCAGGGCAAGAACCTCGTCTACAAGACCGTGCACCGGGTCGTCGCCGAAGGGGACCTCGTGCTGCTCCAGTCCGAGGGGGAGTTCGGCGAGCCCGTCGCCTACTGGGACCTGTTCCGCGTCGCCGACGGGAAGATCGTCGAGCACTGGGACGTCATCGCGCCGATCCCGGCGGACCTGCCGCACGGCAACGGGCTGTTCTGACCGTCCCCGTCAACGGTTAAGGCCCCCTCACCGGCCGTGTGGGGGTGGTGACCATGGGAGACATGTCCTTAGTTTCCGTTTCGTCCCCGGCAACCCTGCGTCGGGGACGGGAAGGAACGGAAACGATGAGGGCACGTTCCCTGTTCACGGCCGTCGCTGTCGCGCTCGGCATGGCGTTCGCCTCGATGGGCGCCGCCACGGCGCAACCCACGGTCGACGGTGGTGGTGTGTCGCCGATGATCGTCGGCGGCGGCAACGCCACCCAGGTCTACTCGTTCATGGTGTCCCTCCAGAGCACCTCGGGCGGGCACTTCTGCGGCGGGTCGCTGATCAAGGCCAACTGGGTCGTCACGGCCAAGCACTGCGTCCAGGGCCGCAGCCCCGCCTCGACGCGGGCGCGGATCGGGACCACCAACCGGACCAGCGGCGGCACCCTGGCCTCCGCGAGCCGGATCGTCGTGCACCCCAGCGCCGACCTGGCGCTCGTCCAGCTGTCCACGTCGGTCACCCAGTCGCCCGCCCGGATCTCGACGTCGTCCGGCGCGGTCGGCACGGCCACCCGCATCATCGGCTGGGGCCAGACGTGCCCGTCGTCGAGCGGGTGCGGCGCGGCTCCGATCACGTTGCAGCAGCTCGACACGTCGATCGTGGCGGACAGCCGGTGCGGCGGCATCAGCGCGGCCACCGAGATCTGCACGAACAACACCGACGGCAACAAGGGCGCCTGCTACGGCGACTCCGGCGGCCCGCAGATCAAGTCGGTCGGCGGTGTGTGGGAGCTGATCGGCGCCACCAGCCGCAGCGGCGGTGGCGCCACCTGCGCCACGGCTCCGTCGATCTACGTCGACGTTCCCGCGTTCCGCACCTGGATCAGCGGGTACGCCGGCTCCGTTTAACCGACATCGCTTCGGGGAGACGCGCATGGTTGGCCGTCTTCGGGGAAACCCGGAGGCGGTCAACCTTTCTCGGTGGCCACTCGTCTTGCTCCGTGACAGGACGAACTAGGAGTGGTGGATGCGCGTTCTTCTCGTGGTGGCAACGGCTTTGCTGGCTTCGGCGTGCGCTCAGGCGCCCGTCGCGGCCCCCGTGGCCACCCCTCCCCCCGCGACCAGCTCGGAGGCTCCCCCGCCACCGCAGCCCGCCCCGCCGCGCTTGCCCGCCAACCCGTGCACGATCACCGACGGCGCGTGCGTGCGCATGTCGACGTCGGAGAGCTGGCTGATCAGCGGTGGGGCCATCAGCTACGGCCCGGTGAAGTCGGCGTTCGGCATGCCGGGCAACGAGACGCCGACCGGCGACTTCCAGGTGCTCTACAAGGTCCGGTACGACCGGAGCCTGGCCTACGACCAGGACATGCCGTACTCGGTGTACTTCCGCGACGACGGCATCGCGTTCCACCAGGGCGACCTCGCCCCGGCGTCGTCGCACGGCTGCGTCCACCTGGCCGAGGAGTCCGCCGCGAAGTTCTTCGACTTCCTCCAGCCGGGCGCTCAGGTCCAAGTCGTCGCCTAGGCGACTCCCGTTCGTTACCGGCGGCGGGCAACCATGATCGGGTGACAGGCGTCTCACCTCCTGACACGACGATCAGGGGGTCGGACATGCGCGTTCTCCTCGTACTGGCAACGGCGTTGCTCTTCACCGCGGGGTGCGCGCGGGGTGAGCAGACCGAGGCGGCGGTGCGGGTCTCGACACCGACCTCCACCTCCGCTTCGGCGTCATCCCCGGCTCCGGCTTCCTCGTCGACCTCGGCCGCCCCGGCGTCCTCGTCGTCCACGTCGTCGTCGGAAACCCCGCCGCCCGCGCCTCCGGTCACCACCGAGGCCCCGCCGCCGGTCACGACGACCGAGGTCCCGCCCCCGCCGCCGCAGCCCGCCCCGCCGCCCCCGCCCGTCACGGTCGCGGGCACGCCGTGCGACATCACCAACGGCGCGTGCGTCGAGCTGTCGTCGCAGCAGACGTGGCTCATCAGCAACGGCGTGGTGACCTACGGTCCAGTCCCGATCACCTCGGGACGACCGGGCTACGAGACGCCCACGGGCTACTTCCCGGTGCTGCACAAGGTGCTGCACGAGGTGAGCCGCCCGTACAACAACGCGCCCATGCCGTACTCGGTGTACTTCACCAACTACGGCATCGCGTTCCACGAGGGCAGCCTCGAGGTGCCGTCGCACGGCTGCGTCCACCTGTCCCAGGAAGCGGCCGCGACCTACTTCGACTTCCTCCAGTCCGGCCAGCAGGTTCAGGTCACCCCCTAGTTCTGCCTCCGCTGCAACCTTTGACATCGCCCGATCGTCACTCCTGACAAGACGATCAGGGGAGTTCAGATGCGGGTTCTTCTAGTGGTGGCAACGGCTTTGCTCGCCGCGGCCTGCGCGCAGGGCGGTCAGACCGCGGCGGCCGGGTCTGCTCCCCCGGCTCCGGTCACGTCGTCGGCGGCGGCTCCTTCCTCGGAGCCACCCGCCACGACCACCACGACCCCGCCGCCCCAGCCCGCCCCGCCGCCGCAGCCGGTGACCGTCGCGGGCACGCCGTGCGAGATCACCAACGGCGCGTGCATCTCCCTGTCTAGCCAGCAGACGTGGCTCATCGCCAACGGCGCGGTGACCTACGGTCCAGTCCCGATCACCTCGGGACGGGTGGGCTACGAGACGCCTCCGGGCATGTTCGCGGTGCAGTACAAGGTTCGCGACGAGGTCAGCCGCGAGTTCAACAACGCCCCCATGCCGTACTCGGTGTACTTCGAGGACGGTGGGATCGCCTTCCACGAGGGCAGCCTGGAGGTGCCGTCGCACGGCTGCGTCCACCTGTCCCACGAAGCCGCCGTCACCTACTTCGAGACACTTTCACAAGGCGCGCAGGTCCAGGTGGTTGGATGATCCGTCCCGTGGGTACCCGACGGGATGAGGGGTGATTCGAGATGAGGATTCTCGGCACTGTGATCGCAACACTGGCCTTGGCTCTCGGCTTCGCGATTCCCGCGCAGGCCGCAGCCGCGGACTCCCCCTGCTCCATCGCGGAGGGCGCATGTCTGCGACTGTCCACGAACGAGGCTTGGCTCATCTACCACGGTTCCGTCAGCTACGGTCCTGTTCCCGTGACGCACGGCAGGCCGGGCTACGAAACTCCCACCGGCACGTTCTCCGTCCTGCGCAAGGTGCAGAACGAGTGGAGCGTCCCCTACAACGGGCCCATGCCGTACTCGACGTACTTCACGTCCGACGGCATCGCCTTCCACGAGGGCAGTCTGAGCGAGCCCTCGCACGGCTGCGTCCACCTGTCGCACGAGGCCGCGGTGACCTTCTTCGACAACCTGCTCATCGGTGAACAGGTGCAGGTGGTCCCGTAGTTTCCAGGTAGGCCTGTCCCAGCGCGATGAGCAGGCCGCCCAGCTCCGTGTAGCGGGCGGTCCGCTCATCGCCGCTGAGCAGCCCGCACGTCCGCACGAGGTGGCGCACCAGCAGCGACCCCACCTCGGGCACGTCCTGTCCCACGGCCGCAGCCGCCCGGTGCAGGGCGAGCCGCAGGTCGCCGTCTACCTCGGCCACGGCAGGATTCCCGCCTCACGCCGCCACACCGCGTCGCACACGGCGCACGTCGGCCAGCAGTTCTTGTGCTGCCAAGGGTTCCACGGCGGCTCCACCGGATCCCCGCACAACGTCTGCCCCGACTCCCCCGCCCCCAACGCGGCGGGCACCGCGTGGCGGCGTCCGCAGTGGGGCAACCACCTGAACGTCATAGTGGGATGCTGATCGTTGGAGGGCCTCCAAGGAGCCGCCTGTTCGGGCGAACTCGACCGTTGTCACGACCTGGTTCGTGGACACGCCTCTACCGTTCTTCCATGCCACGGAGACTGTCGACGGTGCGGGGCCGGGAGTTGGGCGAAGGCCTGCGCAAAGCGGTGGGGGCGGCCAAGTTGAACGGCCGCGAGCTGGCCGGGATGCTCGGCTGGGACCCCGCCAAGCTCTCGGACCTGCTCAACGGCAAAGGCGGCGTCACGGAACTGGAAGTCGCCCACCTCTTGGGCGTCTGCCGCACCCCGGTGGCCGAACGAGACCACCTCCTGGGCCTCTACCGCGAGGCCAACGCCAAGGGCTGGTGGCAACAACACGGCTCCCGCCTGCCCATCCAGCTGCGCACCCTCATCGACCACGAGAACGCCGCCACGGACATCACCGGTTGGTACATGAACCTGCCGCCGGGCTTGCTCCAGACCTCCGACTACATGCGGGCGATCATCCAGTCCTGGCCGACCATCCCGGCGGCCGAGGTCGAAGGCCGCATCAAGGCCCGCCTGGCGAGGCATGAGGTCTTCGATGGCCGCCGCGAGTTCACCTTCCTGGTCCATGAGCAGGCACTCCGGCTGCCGGTAGGTGGACCAGCGGTCATGTCCGAGCAGTTGCACCACATGCTCCGCATGTCGGTCCGGCCCTACATCTCGCTGCGGGTCGTGCCCACAGCGGTCGGCGCTCATGCGGGCCTGGCAGGCTCCTTCACCCGCATGCGGTTCGCCGGAATCCCGCCCGTCGTGTTCGTCGAAACCGAGAACTCCAGCCTGTTCATCGAGGACAAGGCACCCATCGAGGGCTACACCAAGGTGCTGGAATCACTCGGTGGCGTCGCGTTGGATGAGGAACAATCGAGGCAGCTGATCACCTCGATGGCAACCTAGGAGCCTCCATGACCTGGCGCAAGAGCACTTACAGCGCTCCCAATGGCGACTGTGTCGAGATTGGCCACCGCGTCGGTATCCGGGACAGCAAGTCCACTGGCCACTTGCCGGTGAAGGCTCCCGCTTGGTCGGCGTTCCTCTCCGCGATCAAGTCCGACAGCTTCCAATGCCGGTAGCGTTCGCGACCCTCACCCGTTCAGGCCAAACCCGCCGCCTGAAGCACTTGGCCGAGCAAGCCCTCTCCGCCTACGACCTCCCACCGGCCCCGTTGACCCTGCTCCCCAACGGCTGGAACACCAACTTCCGCGTGGGCAGGGACCACGTCCTCCGCCTACGCCCCACCTCAGCCGAGTTCGCCGAAGCGGAAACCACCTGGCTCACGGCCCTGGCCGAAGACACCAACCTGGGCGTCCCAGAACCCATCCCCACCCGCACCGGCGACTACGTCACCACCGTCACGACCCCGGACGTCCCCAGCCCACGAACCTGCGTCCTCTACCGCTGGGTAGAGGGCAAGTTCCACAACAAATCCCTGACCCCCACAGACCTCCGCAAGGTCGGCGAATTCACCGCCCACCTGCAACACCACGGCAAAACCATGCCCCCGCTGGCCCGCAACCGCGTGGACACCCTCCCCGACTACACCGCCCAACTGGCGGCAGACCTCCACTCCTCAGAAGCGGGCATCCTCTTCGAAAAAGCCATAACCCGCATCCACACCACCCAGTCAGCCCTCGGCCAGGAAGCCCACGGCCTGATCCACGCCGACCTCCACCAGGAGAACTTCCTGTTCCACAACGGCGAGGTCCGAGCCATCGACTTCGACGACTGCGGCTACGGCCACCACCTCTACGACCTGGCAGCGACCATCAGCGAGCTGGACGACCCCACCCTCCGCACCCCGCTGCTGGAGGGCTACCGCACCATCACCCCACTGGACCACGAGGAGGCCCTGGAAGACCTGATCCTCCTCCGCAACCTCCAACTCACGACGTGGGTGGTCCAGGAACGCCACGACCCCCAATTCCGCGCCACCTGGGCAGCCACCCTGAACCGCACAGTCACCCACCTGCGCGAGACCGCCCGGTGAGCCGTCGCCCCAGGTCCTTCACCCAGTCCGACACCCCCGTGGCGATGAGGATCAGCACCCACGACCCGTATGCGACCCACCGGCCGTACGCGTCGATGAGCATCAACGGAATCCCCACCACCACGTACAACGCGGCAGCCCACCGCACAAGCGCCCACACGACGACCAAAACCCGATTTGCCCCCATGGGCGCAGGGTAGTTGCCGGAGTCAGCCCTCGTTGCTCGAATGTCCTGGGAACAGGTGGGCTTCGGGGTTGAGGGCCACGGCGATGTTGTTGACCGCTGTCGCGGCTTCGCCGAAGCCGGTGGCGATGAGCTTCACCTTTCCCGGATACGCCGCCACGTCGCCCGCCGCGTACACCAGCGTCCGCTGCGTCCGCATCGTCGTGTCCACGGACACCGCCCGGTGGTCCAGTTCCAGCCCCCACGACTCGATGGGTCCGAGGTCGGCGGTGAACCCGAGTGCCGCCACGACCGCGTCGGCGGGCAGCACCTTCACGTCCCCGGACTTCACCTTCACCTCCACCTCGGCCAGCGACGGGTCACCCCGCAGGGCCGTCACCTCGGCGTCGGTGATGATCTCCACCCCAAGCTCCCGCACCGCCCGCACGGTCGGCGGGTGTGCCCGGAAGTTCGCCCGCCGGTGCACCAGCGTCACGCTCGCGGCGATCGGGTGCAGCGCCAACGCCCAGTCGAACGCCGAGTCGCCACCCCCCACGATCACCACGTGCTGGCCGGTGTGCGCGGCCAGGGACGGCACGAAGTGCACCATCCCGCGCCCCAGCCAGTCGTCCCCGGCGGGCAGCGGGCGGGGGCGGAACTCGCCCATCCCGGCGGTGATCAGCACCGCTCCGGCGGTGACGACCGTGCCGTCGGCCAAGCCGACGTGCAGCCTGCCGTCCACTGTGGACAGGTCACGGGCCTGGCGGCCGAGCAGGTACGTCGGCTTCCACTGCGCGGCCTGCTCGACCAGCGCGTCGACCAGGGCTCGGCCGCGCACGGCGGGGAACCCGGCCACGTCGAAAATCATCTTCTCGGGGTACATCGCGGTGATCTGGCCGCCCGCTTCGGGCAGTGCGTCGACCAGCGCGACGGACAGGTCCCGGAACCCCGCGTAGTAGGCCGCGAACAGCCCCGTGGGACCGGCGCCCACGATCAACAGGTCGACATCCATGGATGAAACCCCTCTGCCAGTGGTGGGTGGCAGTGCTAGATCCCGACCTTAGGTGCTGAACGCCACTGTGCCCAGATCCCCCTACGGGGACAAACTGGGGTCTATGGCAGAACAGGGGTACCGCGTCGAGCACGACACCATGGGCGAGGTCCGGGTGCCGGTCGACGCGTTGTGGCGGGCGCAGACGCAGCGGGCGGTGGAGAACTTCCCGATCTCGGGGCGCGGGCTGGAGCGGTCGCAGATCAGGGCGCTGGGGCTGCTCAAAGCGGCCGCGGCACGGGTGAACGAGCGGCTCGGGGTGCTGCCCGCGGACGTGGCGAAGGCGATCGCGGACGCGGCGGACGAGGTCGCCGCGGGGGCGCACGACGCGCACTTCCCGGTGGACGTGTTCCAGACCGGGTCCGGCACGTCGTCGAACATGAACGCGAACGAGGTCATCGCGACCCTGGCCAGCAAGAACCTGGGCCAGGACGTGCACCCGAACGACCACGTGAACGCGTCGCAGTCGTCGAACGACACGTTCCCGACGACGCTGCGGGTGGCCGCGACCGAGGCCGTCGTCAAGGACGTGATCCCGGCGCTGGAGCACCTCGCGACGACCCTCGAAGGGCGAGCGGAGGACTGGGCCGACCTGGTGAAGTCCGGTCGCACGCACCTGATGGACGCCGTGCCGATCACCCTCGGCCAGGAGGTCGGGGCGTGGGCCGCGCAGGTCCGCTACGGCGTCGAGCGGCTCACGTCGTCCGTGCCGCGGCTGGCCGAGCTGCCCATCGGCGGCACGGCCGTCGGCAGCGGCCTGAACGCGCCGGAGGGCTTCGGGGCCGCCGTGTCGGACGAGCTGGCCAAGGCCACCGGCCTGCCGCTGACCGAGGCGCGCGACCACTTCGAGGCACAGGCGACGCAGGACGGCGTCGTGGAGATCTCCGGGCAGCTCAGGGCCACCGCCGTGGGCCTGTACAAGATCGCGAACGACCTGCGCTGGCTCGGTTCCGGCCCCCGCACGGGCCTCGGCGAGCTGGCGCTGCCGGACCTCCAGCCGGGCTCGTCGATCATGCCCGGCAAGGTGAACCCGGTGATCTCCGAGGCGACGATGATGGTCGTCGCGCAGGTCATCGGCAACGACGCCACCGTTGCGTTCGCGGGCAGCCAGGGCAACTTCCAGCTCAACGTGATGCTGCCCGTCATCGCCCGCAATGTGCTGGAGTCCGCGCGCCTGCTCGCCGCCGTGGCCCGGCTGCTGGCCGACAAGGTCCTCGCGGGCACCGAGCCGCAGGTGGACCGGCTGCGCGAGCTGGCCGAGTCGTCGCCGTCGATCGTGACGCCGCTCAACCGCTACCTCGGCTACGAGGAGGCCGCGTCCATCGCGAAGCAGTCCCTCAAGGAGCGCAAGACGATCCGCGAGGTCGTGCTGGAACGCGGCCACGTCCCCGGCAAGCTCACCGAGGAGCAGCTCGACGCGGCCCTCGACGTGCTGCACATGGCCCGCGGCGGCCGCTGACCCTCACCGCGCGGGCACGGGCTCGACCGTGCCCGCGCGGGGCCGGACGCGGCCGGACGACAGCCCGACGACGCAGCCGACCGCGACGACCGCCGCGCCGGCCAGGGCGAGCAGCTTGAAGTCCTGCGCTCCCAACGACACGGACACCACGAGGCCGGAGATCGGCATCAGTCCGATGAGGACTCCCGCGCGGTCCGCGCCGAGCCTGCCGACGGCGAAGTACCAGAGCCCGAACGCGACCGCCGTCAGCACGATCGCCAACACCACCAGGGCGAGCACCTCGCGCGGCGTCGGCACCTGCCAGCCGCCGACAAACGTCCCGAGCACCGCGCCGACACCCCCGGCGATGAAGCACGCCCACGTCGCCACGGACACCCCGCCGAGCCTGCGCACCACCCCCACGGCGAACAGCGTGAACGCGGCCTCCCCGCACAGCGCGAGCGCCGCGAGCACCAGCCCCGGACCGCGCCACGCACCCCCGCCGGACAGCACCACCACGCCGAGCGCCACGATCCCCGCGCCGACGACCGTCGTCCGCGACCGCTGCCTGCTCGCCAGCGCCAGCACGATGGGCGTGCCGCCGAGCATCGCCGCCACGAAACCGGGTTCGGCGTACCGCTGCGAGTACAGGACCACGGCCGTGAACCCGAGCATCCCGAACGCCACGAGCGCGAGCAGCGCGGGCACGTCGGCGAGCTTGGGCGGCGCGGGGCGCTGGCCGCGGGCGTAGGTCCACGCGAGCAGCACGAGTCCGCTCAACGTGTACCGCATGGCCTGGCCGGTGAGCAGCGGGTAGTCCTGGAGCATGCCGGTGACCGGCACCGAAGCACCGACGATGATGGCGGCGGAGGCCCCGGCGGCCACCGCGAGTCGACTGGTCATGCCGACAGCGTGCCGGGCGGGTGGCTCACGTTTAAGCTCCACTTTCATGGTCGGCAACTGGTCCACTTATCGCGAGTTGCTCCTCCCGGCGCTGTCCGGACGCCGCCGTGCGGTCGAGACCGAGCTGCGCCAGGCCATCCGCGACGGCAGGCTCGTCACGGGCACGCGGCTGCCGTCCAGCCGGGACCTGGCCGAGCAGCTGGACGTCGCCAGGGGCACCGTGACGGCGGCGTACGCGCAACTCGTCGGCGAGGGGTACCTGACGGCCAAGCGCGGGTCGGGGACGGTCGTGACGGCCGCCGGCGGGTGGCCCGCCGACAGTCGACCGTTGCCCGATCCGGTGGTGCGGTGGCGCTACGACCTGCATCCGCGGGTGCCCGCGCTGAGCGCTTTTCCACGGGCCGAGTGGATCGCCGCGTACCGGGCCGGGTTGGCGGGGCTGTCGGACGAGGAGCTCGGTTATCCGCCCGCCGCTGGGTATCCGCCGTTGCGGGCGGAGTTGTCGGACTACCTGGGGCGGGTGCGGGCGGTGGTGTCCGAGCCGGAGGCGGTGATGTTCACCAACGGGTCCGCGCAGGGGCTGGCGCTGTTCGCGCGGACGTTGTTGGAGGAAGGGCACACGAGCATCGCCGTCGAGCACCCGTGCCACTCCGGGGTGCTGGACATGCTGCGGTCGCACGGGCTTTCGGTGGTGACGGTGCCGGTGGACGACCGCGGGATCCGGGTGGACCTGCTGGCGGCCACGGGGTGCCGGGCGGTGCACGTGACGGCCGCGCACCAGTTCCCTCTGGGGGTCGTGCTGCACCCGGAACGGCGGCATGAGCTGGTCGCGTGGGCGCGGGCGTGCGACGGGTTGGTGATCGAGGACGACTACGACGCCGAACACCGGTACGACCGGCCCGCCGTGGGGGCGTTGCAGGCGTTGGACCCGGATCACGTGGTGTACCAGGGGAGTTCGAGCAAGGTGCTCGTGCCGGGCCTGCGGCTCGGGTGGATGGTGGTGCCGGAACCGTTGCGGGAGAAGATGATCCGACGGAAGCGGTACGAGGACATGGGGTCCGACGTGGTGCACCAGGCCGCGTTCGCGCACCTGCTGCGGACGGGCGGGTACGACCGGCACCTGCGGCGAACCCGTGCGCTGTACCGGAAGCGGCGGGACGCGCTGCTGGAGGCGTTGGCGGTGGAGTTGCCCGCGTGGGAGCCGGTGGGAGTGGCGGCGGGGTTGCACGTCGTGGTCCGGCTGCCTCCGGGGACCGACGACCTGGCGGTGCAGGAACGGGCAGCACACCGTGGGGTGAACGTGATGGCGTTGGCCCGCTACTCACAGGTGCCGATGTGGCCGGGGTTGGTGCTCGGGTTCGCGTCCTTGTCGCCTGATCGGTTGAGGGAAGCGGTGCGGGAACTTCGCTGATCTGTTTTTGTCGGTGGTCGGGTGCACCATGGATCCGTGCTGTTCACCGAGGTGGTCGAGACGTCCGAGGCCGTGGCCGCTACGCGGTCCCGGTTGGCGAAGGTTGCCGCGCTGGCGGGGTTGTTGAAGAGGTTGGACACGCCCGCGGTGGTGTCCTTCCTGATCGGCGTGCCCAGCCAGGGGCGGATCGGGGCCGGGTGGCGGACGGTCTACGACGTCTCGGTGCCGCCCGCGGCCGGGGAGTCGTTGACGGTGGTGGAGGTCGACGAGGCCCTCGGGGCGTACGGCGAGTTCTCCGGGAAGGGGTCGGCCGGGCGGCGGGCTGACTTGCTGGCGGCGTTGTTCGGCCGGGCCACCGAGGCTGAGCAGGGGTTTCTCCGGCGGCTGTTGACCGGGGAGTTGCGGCAGGGGGCCCTGGAAGGCGTGATGCTGGACGCCATCGCGTCCGCCGCCGATGTGCCCGCGGGGGTGGTGCGGCGGGCGTTCATGTTGTCCGGGTCGTTGCCCTCGACAGCGGTGGCCGCGTTGCGGGGTGGTGAGGCCGAGCTGTCGCTGGTGGCGTTGGAGATCGGGCGGCCGGTGCGGCCGATGCTCGCCTCGCCCGCCGCGTCGTTGCCGGAGGCGTTGGCGGAACTGGGTAGCGTGGTGGTGGAGCACAAGCTGGACGGGGCTCGGATCCAGGTGCACCGGGACGGGTCGGAGGTGCGGATCTTCACCCGGACGTTGCGGGAGATCACGTCCACGGTGCCGGAACTGGTGGACCTCGTGCGGGCGATGCCGTGCACGTCGGTGGTGCTGGACGGGGAGACGTTGGCGTTGACCGACGACGGGAAGCCCCGGCCGTTCCAGGAGACGATGAGCCGGTTCGGGGCGCAGGACGTGCGGGAGCTGTTGCTGTCGCCGTTCTTCTTCGACTGCCTGCACCTGGACGGGCGGGACCTGTTGGACGTGCCGTTGCGGGAGCGGTTGGTGGCGTTGCGGGCGGTGGCCGGGGTGCACGTGATTCCCGGCGTGGAAGAGGCTTCGGCCTCGCAGGCCGCGGCCGTGGTGGACGACGCGTTGGCTGCGGGGCACGAAGGCGTGATGGTGAAGGCGCTGGATTCCGTTTACGCGGCGGGGAGACGTGGGAGCGCTTGGCAGAAGGTGAAGCCGGTGCACACGCTCGACCTCGTGGTGCTGGGGGTCGAGTGGGGAAGCGGGCGGCGGTCCGGGAAGTTGTCGAACCTGCACCTGGGGGCCCGTGATCCTGACGGTGGGGCGCCGATCATGGTGGGGAAGACGTTCAAGGGGATGACCGACGAGTTGCTGGCGTGGCAGACGAAGGCGTTGGCGGACATCGCGGTCGAGAAGCACCCGTGGGGGGTGGTGGTGAAGCCGGAGCTGGTGATCGAGATCGAGTTGGACGGGGCTCAGGTGAGTCCTCGGTATCCCGGTGGGGTGGCTTTGCGGTTCGCGCGGGTGTTGAGGTACCGGCCGGACAAGGACGCTGGGTCGGCGGACACGATCGACGCCGTGCGGGCGTTGCTGCCTGGGAAGGGTAGTGTTGGGGACCCGGAGGCTTAGGTGGGGTGTGCTTGCGGTGGCTGGGGTTTTTGGTGTGGTCACCCGGCTGCCTTTGATCCAGTCGGGCCGCCCTGCGGCTCTTGATCCATGCGGGTCACCCGGCGGCTCTTGATCCAGCTGGGGCACCGGGCGGCTCTTGTTCCAGCTGGGTCAGTAGGCAGCTCTTGTTCCAGCGTGCTGTGGCCGATTTGACTCGGGGACCCCTCGTTTTGCCCCTTTGTCGGGCCAAAACGGCAGGTGGAAAGCTTGCCGCCC
>NZ_JBHYHC010000156.1:0-20535 GCF_042738955.1 Umezawaea sp. NPDC059074 | reverse complement strand
GGCGAGTTCTCGCCAAGGGCCCACGGTCGTGGCGGGTCCTGCCTAGCTGGGGAAGTCGTCCGCCACGGTGGCGGCGAGCTCCAGCAGCGCGAGCCGGGTCTCCGGCTCGAGTTTGTCGAGCTCGATTTCGGCGCCCTCTTCGAGGTGGGGGTCGAACGGGATCATCACGACGGACCGGCAGCGGGACGCGAAGTGCGCCGCCAGGCGGTCCAGGTCGACCTTGCCCGAGCCGGGCCGGACCGAGTTGATGACCGCGATCGACCGGGACACCAGGTCGCGGTAGCCGTGCGCGTCGAGCCAGTCCAGCGTAGCCGCCGACGTCTGCGCGCCGTCGACCGAGGCCGACGACACCAGCACCAGCGAGTCCGCCTGGTCGAGCACGCCCTTCATCGCCGAGTGCATCAGGCCGGTGCCGCAGTCGGTGAGCAGGATGTTGTAGAAGTGCTCCAGCAGGGCGACCGTGCGCAGGTAGTCCTGGTCGCTGAACGCCTCCGACACGGCCGGGTCCTGCTCGCTGGCGAGGACCTCCAGCCTGCTGGGGCTCTGCGACGTGTAGGCCCGCACATCGCTGTACTTCGTGATCCTCGCCACATCGCGCAGCAGGTGCCGCACGGTCGCGGTGGTCTCTCGGGGCACCTTGAGGGCCAGCGTGCCGCGGTCGGGGTTGGCGTCGACCGCGATGACCCGGTCGCCGCGCAGCGACGAGAACGTCGAGCCGAGCGACGCGGTGGTCGTGGTCTTGCCGACGCCGCCCTTGAGGCTGAGCATCGCGATCTTGTAGCACCCGCGCAGCGGCTGGTTGATCCGCGTGATCAGCTCACGCCGCCGGACGTCCGCCGGGCTCTCGCCCAGGTTGAGCAGGCCGCCGGTCATCGTGTGCAGCACCTTGCGCCAGCCGGTCTGCGGCGGGCGCTTCTCCTGCTTGATGAGCCGCTGCGACGACATGTCGTGCGCGGTCACCGGGGGGTGCTGCTGCTGGTGCTGCGGCAGCGACTGGGGGAAGTTGTTCGGGAACGCGCCCTGCCCCTGGTACTGCTGCTGGGACTGGTCCACGTAGTGCTGGCCGGACGCGCCGCCGCCGATCTGGAACGGCCCGGACGGTCCGCCGCCGATGGGGTACGGGCCCGAGGGACCGCCGCCGACCGGGTAGCGGCCGGACTGGCCGCCGGGGACCGGGTGCTGACCGGACTGGCCGCCGCCGACGTTGTGCTGCCCCGAGGGACCGCCGCCGACGTTGTGCTGCCCGGACGGGCCGCCACCGACCTGGTAGGACCCGGACGGTCCGCCGCCCACCTGGTACGAGCCGGACGGTCCGCCGCCGACGGGGTGCTGGCCCGACGGGCCGCCGCCCACCTGCTGCACGTCGACGGGGTGTGCGCCCGACTGCGTCGGGTTGGTGTGGTTCTTCTGGCCTTCCGCGCCCGCGGGCGGCGGCTGCCATGACACGTTGTGCCGCGGCTCAGGCTCCTCGTAGCGACCAGTCACCGCTGTGGTCCTCCCCTGAGCGTGCGGATCGAGACCTCCCCGACCCCCACCGTGGGACGGTAGTCGGCGACATCAGGTTCCACGAACGGGGGTGGGCAGCCCACCAGGGGGAATGCCGGAACTCAGCCCACGCCCGCATAGGAATGCAACCCGGCCGTCACCAAGTTGATGAAGAAGAGGTTGAAGACGGTCAGCAGGAAGCCCAGCGTGTTGATCCACGCCGCGCCCGCTCCGCGCCACCCCGCGGTCGCGCGGGCGTGCAGGTAGGCGGCGTAGACGACCCACGAGACGAACGCGACGGTCTCCTTGGGGTCCCAGCCCCAGAAGCGGCCCCACGCGGCCTCGGCCCAGATCGCGCCGAACATGATCCCGATGGTGAACAGCGGGAACGCCAGCACGGTGCTGCGGTAGGCCAGCCGGTCCAGCGTGTCCGCCGCGGGCAGCTTGGACGCGAGCTTCGCGAAGCTCTCCGGCTTGCGGTCGTTGGCCGACTTCACCAGGTAGAGCAGGCTCGCGACGCCCGGCACGAGCAGCATGCCGGTGGAGATCGAGATGACCGAGACGTGGATGACCAGCCAGTACGACTGGAGCGCGGGCTGCACGGGCGCGGCGGGCGCGTAGAGCGCGGTGCCGCCGAGGAACATCAGGATCACGACCGGCGTGAGCACGAACCCGCCGAGCCTGCGGATCGGGAACGACCGCATCAGCACCACGAACGTGACCACGGCCGCCAGCGTGAGCAGCGCGCCGTACTCGTACATGTTGCCCCAGGGGGCGCGGCCGGTCGCGACTCCGCGCAGGACCAGCGCGCTCACGTGGAACAGCACGCCCAGCAGCGTCAGCGCCACGGCCATGCGGCCGAACCGCTCCGCGCGCGGGCGCTGCGGCTTGGTCGGCACGACCAGGCCGGGCTTCCACGCCTCGCCCGCGCCACCGGCGACCACGAGGTCGCGTTCCTTCGCCTTGACGGGGGCGCGGCCGAAGGCCTGCTCGTAGACGTAGAGGAACGTGGCGAACAGGTAGACGCCGACCGCGCTGTTGTACAACCAGTCGCTGTAGGTCGCCAGCGTCGCGTTGACCGGCATCAGCTCTCCTTGTCCTGCCCGGCCGAGAGGAGGTCGCGGGACAACCCGGTGAACTCCCCGCCGTAGCCAGCCTGGTCGGTGCGCGCGAGCCCGCCGACCTCGATGAAAGTACGCCCGTCCTCCTGAGGGAGCACCCGCACCCACACCCGGCGGCGCCGGATCGCGAGCGAGACCCCCAGGCCCAGCACCATCAGCATCGAGAACACCAGCACGTAGACCTGCGCCGGGTCGTGCGACACCTGGAGCGACACCCAGTCCGTGACGCCGTCGAAGCGGACCACCGTGCCGTCGTCGAGGGTGGTCGACTGGCCCACCTCGAGGTTCTTCCGCGCCACCTTGACCAGCCGCCCCTTGTCCACCATGGACTGGTCGATCGAGAAGATCGACTGGCCGCGGCCGGAGTCGGTGCCCAGGTCGCCGCGGTACACGTCCACGGCCACGGCGGGCTTGCGGGCCTCGGGGAAGTTCGAGCTGAGCAACGTGCCGTCGAACACCGCGCTGGGCGCCAGCAGGCCGGTGATGGCGAGCTGGTTCTTGCGGCGCTCCTCGGAGTCGGTGATCAGCGGCGGGTCGAACTTCGTCGCGCCCTCGGACAGCAGCGTGATCGGGTCGACCGGCCGCCACTGCACCTCGCCGGAGCGGACCTCGCCGTTGGGGAACGTGACGGTGAACTTGGGCGTGTAGCCGTGGCCCAGCAGGTAGAGCCGGTCGCCCTCGGTGCGCAGCGGGTGGTTGACCTCCAGCGGGTACGGCTTCCACGTCCCGGTGTCGAGGTCCGCGCCGGACTGGTAGTCGATGTCCGCGCGGAAGCTCTCGGCCTGCCCGTTGTGCAGGTAGCTCGCGTGGAAGTCGTTGACCCGCACGCAGAACGGCGTCAGCTGGGTGCCGTCGACCCGCAGGCCGGGCCGGAACGAGTCGAAGTTGAAGACCCCGGAGTTGCAGTACTGCTTGCCGGTGGCCTGCACGATGACCTGGCCCTCGTAGCCGAACATCTTGCCCAGCGCGAACGCCACCAGCAGGCCGAGGAGCGCGAAGTGGAAGAGGAGGTTGCCGGTCTCGCGCAGGTAGCCGCGCTCGGCGCTGATCGTGCGCCCGCCGTCGGCCTCCTCGCGCTCGACCTTGCGCCAGCCCTTCAACCGGGCGTTCGCGGCGGCCACGACCTCGTCCACGCCCACGTCGGAGTGGCCCTCGGCGTGGTGCGGCATCCGGGCCAGGTTGCGCGGCGTCAGCACCGGCTTGGCGCGCATCTGGTTGAAGTACTCCCACAGCCGCGGCACCAGGCAGCCGATCAGGGAGACGAACAGCAGCACGTAGATCGCGGAGAACCAGAAGCTGCCGTAGACGGCGAAGAACTGGCCCTTGTCGAGCAGGCGGCCCCACCAGCCGTTGTCGACGATGAACTGGTCGACCTTGGCGGAGTTCAGCGACCGCTGCGGCAGCAGCGCGCCGGGCAGCGCGCCCAGCGCCAGCAGGAAGAGCAGCGTGAGGGCCGTGCGCATGGCGGTGAGTCCGCGCCACGTGTTGCGCAGGAAGGCGAGTGCGTTCCTCACTACAGCGGCAGTTTCAGGTCGTTGACCACGGCGATGCGCAGCCAGGCGACGAAGTCGCCCCAGAGTCCGGTGACCAGCGCCAGGCCGACGACCACGAGCAGCACGCCGCCGAAGACCTGGACGCCGCGGACGTGGTTGCGCAGCCAGCCCGTCACACGCAGGGCCCAGCGGGCGCCGAGGGCGATCAGCACGAACGGCAGGCCGAGCCCGAGGCAGTAGGCCAGGACGAGGACCGCGCCGCGGGCCGTGGACGAGCCGATCTCGGTGCCGCGGGCCAGCGCGAGGACGCCCGCGAGGGTCGGGCCGAGGCACGGGGTCCAGCCGAGCGCGAAGACGCCGCCGAGCAGCGGGGCCCCGATCAGGCCGGCGCGCGGGCGCTTGTGCAGGCGGACGTCGCGTTGCAGCGCGGGGACGAGGCCGACGAAGACCAGGCCCATCGCGATGGTGATGACGCCGCCGATGCGCTGGAACATCTCCTCGTTGAGCCAGAGGGTGTCCACGAGGCCGAGCACGGCGAACGACGTCAGCGAGAACACGATCGTGAAGCCGAGCACGAAGAGGAGCGCGGCGCCGGTGACCCGCCAACGACCGGTCTTCGGGGACTCGCCCTCCTGCACGGCCGGGGCCTCCGCGCCGACCAGTCCCGCGAGGTAGGCGAGGTAGCCGGGGACGAGGGGGACCACGCACGGGGACGCGAACGAGATCGCGCCCGCGAGGAGTGCGACACCGGTGGCGAGCAGCAGCGGCCCCGACGTGGCCAGCTCCGTCCAGTGGTTCACGGTCCCCAGACTAGGTAGTGCCCCGGACGGGGTAGGCACCGGAGCCCATTAGCGGAGGCCCAGGTCACACCGCTTTCCCGGTGAGGTGGCATCACGAACGGTAATCACAAATGGGAAATAGATGTGAAAGCACCCTTGTGGGTGACAACGGAGGTACTTAACGTTCCTCCATGCGCTCAACTCGGCTGATCTTGCCCGCGCTCACGATGGGCTTCCTGGTCGTCGCCGCTCCCCTGCCCACCGGCGCCGCGCCCGTGGTGGCCGCACCCTCGACGCCCGCCGCCGCCCAGGCCTCCCAGGTCATCCGGGAGGCGTTCGCCGAGGACGGCACCATCACCAAGGTCGTCACCGCGACACCCAAGGTCGCGGTGAAGCCCAAGGCCAACTTCAAGGTCCGGACCGCCGTGGTCACCGTGCAGGAGACCGGTCCCACGGACCAGCGGTTCGACCTGGTCTTCGTCGGCGACGGGTACACCCGCAGCGAGCAGAACCTGTTCCACCAGCACGTGCTGAGCAAGTGGGCCGAGTTGTCGTCGGTCGAGCCCTTCAAGTCCTACAAGGACTACTTCAACGTGTGGCAGGTCAACGCCGTGTCGGTCGACTCGGGCGTGGACGACAACCCGCAGGGCAACGACGACAAGCGCACCGCGCTCGACATGGGCTTCTGGTGCAAGGGCACGGCCCCGACCACCGAGCGGCTGCTCTGCGTGAACGAGGAGGAGGCGTACAACTTCGCCGCCCTCGCCCCGGCGGCCGACCAGATCATCGCGCTGGGCAACACCACCAAGTACGGCGGCGCGGGCGGCGGTGTCGCGACCGCGGCGGGCGGCAACGCGCAGGCCGGCCAGATCGTGGTGCACGAGCTGGGCCACTCGATCGGCCACCTCGCCGACGAGTACTTCTCCCCCGGCACGTACACCGGCGACGAGCCGAGCGAGATCAACGCGTCCAAGCTGGCCGACGGCTCGAAGTGGGCGAAGTACCTCGGCCAGGAGTCACCGGACGGCGGTGTCGTCGGCGTGTTCGAGGGCTCGAAGTACTACGGCACCGGCCTCTACCGGCCGACCGAGAACTCGATCATGCGCACGCTCGGCAGGCAGTACAGCCTCGTCGGCCGGGACGCGATGGTCGAGGCGTTCAAGACCAAGATCCCGGAGTTGCAGGGCACCCCGTAGTTTTCGCGCCATGACGAACGACGTGCCGCTGTCCGCCGTCGACCTCCGGGTCGGCGCGGACCACGGCCAGATCTACGTGTACTCCGAGGACACGCTGGACGAGGCGGACGAGGACGTCTTCGACGACCTGCTCGACGACGCCGCCGACTCCGGCCGGTTCGTCGGCGCGTGCCAGGGGGTCGTCGACCTGCTGACGCCGGGGCAGTGGAACTCCGACACCCCGATGCGGGTGGAGGTCTGGGCCGCCGAACCCGAGGGCGATCTCGACGAGTGGCTGCACGAGGTCGACGTGGACCTCGACGTGCCGGACGGGCAGCTCGTGTTCGAGGCGTCCGGCATGGGCGGGGTGAAGGTCGCGACCGACGTCCCCGCGGGCCGGTACCGCGTGCGCGTGTCCGGCGCGGGCTACACCGAGCTGGGCCAGGCCGGGGCCGACGGCGACGACTACTACCGGCTGCGGATGTGGTTGCGCGACACCGATTCCGAGGCCGTGCTGCGCAAGCGCTGGTCCGGGTGGGACGCCTACGCCTGAGCCCGTGACCGTCCGGTGTGGACGGTCACGGCTCGGCGACGAGCTCCTTCACCACGGACGTCAGGTCCGAGGCGAGGACGGCCTCCAGGAAGATCGCGGCGACCCGGTGCTGCTTGTCCAGCACGATGGTCGACGGCACGACGTTGGGCGGGTAGCCCTTGAACGCCAGCAGCGTGCGGCCCGAGTCGTCGAAGATCGACGGGTAGGTCAGCTTCCGGTCCTTCGCGAAGTCCCTGCCCGGCTCCGGCGAGTGCTCCCGGACATCGATGCCGAGCACCTGCACGCCGGACGGGCCGGACTCGTCCTGCACCTTCTGCATCTCCGGCGCCTCGGTGCGGCACGGCGAGCACCACGAGCCCCAGATGTTGACCACGAGGACCTTGCCCGCGAAGTCCTCGATCCTGATCGTCTTGCCGTCCTCCAGCAGGCTCGGCCCGGCCAGGCCCTTCACGACCTTGCGGTCCGCGCCGTCGTACCGGATGCGCACCTGGCCGCCGGGCGCGACGAACTCGAAGTCGCCGCCCGTGACGACCGCGTCCTTCCCTGACGAGCACCCCGCGACGACGAGCGCGAACACCAGCAGAGCTACCGCTTTCACGCCCCGGTCACCCTCGGGTTCGTCGCTCCCACGGGCTCGCTGTAGGACACCCGGACGAGCTGCTCGCCCTCGAAGATCAGGCTCGTCAACGACGCAAGCGAGCACTCGCGCTTGCGCGGGTCGTGCCACATCCGCTTGCCCTCCAGGAACCGCCGCAGCGTCCAGATCGGCAGCTGGTGCGACACGCACACGGCCTCGTGCCCGGACGCCACCGCCCGCGCCCGCTGGGCCGCGCCGAGCATCCGGTGCGCGATCTTCAGGTACGGCTCGCCCCACGACGGCGTGAACGGGTCGACCAGCTTCGGCCAGTGCGCGGGCTGGCGCAGCGCGCCGTCGCCCACGGACACCCGCAGGCCCTCGAACTTGTTGTCCGCCTCGATCAGCCGGTCGTCGGTCGCCAGCTCCAGCCGGTGCGAGTCCGCGATCGGGGCGGCGGTCTGCTGCGCGCGCGTCAACGGGGACGCGACGACGTGCACGATGTCGTGGTCCGCGAGGTGCTCGGCGACCGTCAACGCCTGCCGCTGGCCGGTGTCCGACAACCGGAAACCGGGCAGCCGCCCGTAGAGGATCCCGTCCGGGTTGTGCACCTCGCCGTGCCGGAGGAAGTGCACCACGGTCCGAGTCACTTCTTGGCCTCCTTGGCAGCGGCCGCCGCGTGGGGCAGCGCGTCGGCGATGATCTCGAACTCGGCGTCGCCCATGGCGGCGTTGACGAACCACGCCTCGAACGCGCTGGGCGGCGCGTACACGCCCCGGTCCAGCAGGGCGTGGAAGAACGGCGGGAAGCGCCACGTCTCGGCGGCCTGCGCCCCGGCGTAGTCGACGACCTCGTCCTCGGTGAAGAAGACGCTCACCAGGTTGCCCGCGTACTGCACGCGGTGCGCCACACCGGCGTGGGTGAGGGCGTCGGCGAACAGCGCGCCGAGGCGGGAGGCGTTGGCGTCCAGCGCGCGGTACACGGTCTCGTCGGCCGCGCGGAGCGTGGCGAGGCCGGAGGCGACGGCGACGGGGTTCCCGGAGAGCGTGCCCGCCTGGTAGACGGGGCCCTGGGGGGCGAGCTTGGCCATCACGTCGTTGCGGCCGCCGAACGCCGCCGCGGGGAGACCGCCGGACATGACCTTGCCGAACGTGTAGAGGTCGCCCGCGACGCCCTCCAGGCCGTACCAACCGGCGCGGCTCACGCGGAAGCCGGTCATGACCTCGTCCATGACGAGCAGCGCGCCGTTGGCGTGGCAGAGGTCGCGCAGCACGGCGTTGAAACCGGGGCGGGGGGCCACCGCGCCCATGTTGCCCGCGGCCGCCTCGGTGATGACGCAGGCGATCTCGCCGGGGTTCTCGGCGAAAGCGGCCCGGACGGCGGCCTCGTCGTTGTACGGCAGGACGATCGTGTCCGCGGCCTGGGCGCCGGTGACGCCGGGCGACGTCGGGAGGCCGAGCGTGGCGACACCGGAACCCGCCTGGGCGAGGAGGGCGTCGACGTGGCCGTGGTAGCACCCCGCGAACTTGACGACCTTGCGGCGCTCGGTGAAACCCCTGGCCAGGCGGATGGCGCTCATCGTCGCCTCGGTGCCGGAGTTGACCAGGCGGACCTGGCCCACCGGCTCGACCCTGGCGATGATCTCCTCGGCCAGGTCGATCTCACCCTCGGTGGGAGTGCCGAACGAGAGTCCGTGGGTGGCCGCCTCGCGGACGGCGTCGACGACCGCGGGATGGGCGTGGCCGAGGATCATCGGGCCCCAGGAGGAGACGAGGTCCACGTAGCGGTTGCCGTCCGCGTCCCACAGGTGCGGGCCCTGGGCCTTGACCATGAACCTGGGGGTGCCGCCCACCGAGTGGAAAGCCCGCACCGGCGAGTTGACCCCGCCGGGCGTGACGGACGCCGCACGGGCGAACAGCTCCTGGGATCGGGCGGTGTTCCTCGCAGTCACGTTCCTCGCAGTCACGCGGTCCAGTCTCACACGACGTCTTCAGCGGGCTGCGCCACGGCCTTGTCCCGGCGGTCCCTGGTGCGGAGGGCGAGGAGGGACTGGCGGATCGCGTCGAGGAGGAGAACGCCCGCGACGGTCGCGAGGGCGATCGCCGCCGCCGTCCAGTTGCCGTGGTAGCGGGTGGAGACGAGCGGGGGGCGACCGTCGAGGGGGTAGGAGAAGTGCTGGATGCCGTGCTGCCAGCACCAGTGCGCGGCGAAGCCCAGGAGGACGATGACCACCAGTTCGGCCGCGGCGATGAAGGCGCGTTTGGGCTGGTGGAGGGTGGGGGCGGGGGCCGGGGCGGCTTCGGTGGGGAGCGCTGGGGCGGTCACGGGGTGCAGCTTCTCACGTGGGGGTTCAGGGCGCTGTGAATCCTGGATGGGGGGTCTTGGGATCTTCCGGTGCGTGCGGGTTCCAGCGTGGTTGCTTGGTGGCTGCTGCTTCCAGCGTGGTCACCGGGCGATTTGCGTTGTTGGTGTGGCCGATTTGACTTGGGGACCCCTCATTTCGGCCTTGATCGGGCCAAAAGGCAGTGCCCCAAAGCCCTGCCCGATCTCCAATTTTAAGGCCGAAATCCCCAAGTAAAATCGGCCACGGTTGCGGGCGGCCCGTAGCGCTCCGTAGCAGGTCAACAGGCGCGTGTCAGCCCCGTAGGTGGTCACCAGTCTGGTTTTGTCTTGCCTTTGTCTTTGTCTTTGGCTTTTATAAAAATTCTTTTGTCTTTTAGGCGCGGGTGAGGAGGCGGTGCAGTGCTGTGCGTAGAGCTTCTGCGTCTTTGGCCCAGCCGAGTACGACTGTGCCGTCCGTCAGTTTGATCGGGACTCCGTCCGTGCCCTTCGGGATGTCCCAGCCTCCACCCAGGACTGTCGCGCCCGCTCGTGGCTCGATGCCCTCCACCGCTGCGATGTCGGCCAGTCTCAGTGTTTCCCGGCCTTCGCGGAGGGTCGCCGGTGTGAGGCGGATCGAGTAGAGGCGTTGTCTGCCTTGGACCCAGAGCGCTGTGGGGATCAGGAGTCCGAACGCGACCAGGGACCAGAACAGGACGCTGACGGGGCCGGTGATCAGTTCCACTGCCACGCCGATGACGGCGAACGCCGGGCCCCAGGCCAAGGGCCACCAGGAAGCGCCCTTCTCCGCGTAGAGGACCGGGCCCGCGTCGTTGTCCACTAGCCGAGGTTAGCGGCGAAGTACTGGCGGGTTCCGGGCAGCAGGCTGACGACGACCGCCACCGGGGGGAGGACCAGGCGGGCCAGGACCACCAGCCAGGCGATGGCTTCCGCTGCGCCTGAGAGGTCGGTTGCCCGTGACAGGGAGACGAGGTTGATGATCGCCATGATCTCGAAGATCAAGGCAGCGCCGCACAGGCCCAGGCGGGCGTGGTAGCTGCCGCGCAGGAACATGATCGCGCCGACCACGCCGCCGATGCCCACGCACAGCAGGAAGAACAAGCCCATCACGGTGCCGAAGCCCGCGATCGACTCGCCCGCCACCACCACGCGGAGGAGGGTGCCGAGCGGCCAGGAGAGGGCCAGGAGGAGCCAGACGAAGAAGCCCGCCAGCACCACGCCCGGTCTGGTGTAGGCGGTGACGTTCTGGTCGACTCCCCGCATCCCCACCTGGTACTGGGGTCCCGGTGGGTAAGCGCCGGGCTGCGGACCCGCCTGCGGGTAGTTCACCGGCTGGTAGGGCGAGCTGTACGGGTCCTGCGGTGGCTGGGTCATCGGGCGGTCCCCCGCACGTAGTCGTTGGACGGGGGCAGGAACATCAGCACGATGGCCGCGAGCGTCGTGAGCAGGAACAGGGCCGCGCACAGGTAGCCGAGGGTCGGGTTCAGGTCCTGGGAGCCGCCGGTGAAGGCGCCGACCATCGCCAGGCCGAACACGAGGCCCAGTGCGCCGAGGATCGCGAGCATCACGCGTGCCCACTGCTTGCCGCCGCGCAGGTTGATGAACGCGACGACGAACGGGGTCGACAGGACCGCGAGGGCCAGGGCGAACACGCCCGCCGTGAGCAGCGCGCCGACCTTGGCGGTCGGCAGGTCGATCGGCTCCCCCGCCGTGGAGCCGTCGACCAGGACCTGCGCGAACTGCTCGTACTGGAGCGCGAACACGCCGGGCATCCCGAGGACCACCAGCAGGGTCGCGGCGAACCAGCACCAGAACGACGCCGTCACCGTCGCGGGCCTGCGGTGCTCCCTCGTCTCCCACGGCGACAGCGGCATCGGGGCGACGACGGGCGACACCCAGCCCGGCGGGTGCTCCTGCTGCTGGCCGGGCAGCACCACGTGGTGGTACGGCGACGCGAACGGGTCCTGCTCGGCCATGGTGGTCCCCCCCGGCTGTCTACTGCGCTCTCAACCAGTGTGAGGCAGCGGGCCGCCAGGTGAGAACCAAACCGACGCCCAGGAGCACCACCGTGATCATGCTGGCGAGGCTCACGCCGGGCAGCACGACCCAGATCAGGTGCAGGAACGCCGTGACCGTCAGGCCGACTCGGGCCCGGCGGTTGCCGCGCCGCAGCAGCCAGCCGAACAGGCCGTAGGCGACGCCGAAGAACACGGCGGCGATGGTGAGCGGCACCAGCGCGTCCCGCACCGTCATGCCCTCGGGCAGCGACGCGGTCAGCTTGGCCTGGTTGATCCACAGGAACGCGACCGTGAACAGGCCGAACACGGCGAGCGCGAACCACACGCCCACCGCGCCGCGCAGCACGAGGGGCGGGGTGGTGGTGTCGGTCATGCGCGGCGCTGTGCGGCGATGAACTCCGACGTCGGGCGCAGGTTCAGCATCACGAAGCCCGCGACGACGAGCGCCACGATCAGGATCAGCAGCAGGAGCGAACTGAGCGTCACCAGGCCCGCGAAGACGGCCACCGCGCCGAAGATCATCAGCAGCGTGCGGGCCCAGCCGCGACCGGCCCTGACCTTGAGCGAGAACCAGGTGAACAGAGCCGCGAACACGATGTCGATCACGGCCACGACGGCGACCACGACCGACGCGGCGGCGGTGATCTGCTCCTCGGTGAGGCCCTGGCCGGACTGGCGCAGGACGTCGGCGAGCGAACCGTGCGAGGCGATCGCCAGCACGGCGGCCACGAAGTGCAGGAACGCCACCCCGAGCCACAGGAAGAACGCGATCCGCAACTCCTTGGGCGCTTCACCGACCGGTGCGCCACCGCCGATCTCCGACGCGCTCAACGGCGGGGCCGAGAGCACGTTCGGCTCGACCTCCCCCTGGTACGGGGTCGGCGGCAGCTGCTCGGGCGGCGGCGGTGGTGCGGAGGGGAAGGGGGTGGGCTGCTCCCGGTCCCCCGGTTCCTGAGGAGTCGTCACGCGCGGAACGCTAGAACCGACCGGGGTCGCTGTCCACCGCGACGGGCTGTGACGACGACCCCGGGGTCCCGAAAACGAAACGCTACCGAACGAAACACACCGCACCAGATTGCAAAATATTTATCGACCACACAAAAGGAACACTAACCGCGAGTCTCGAAAAATCCAGTATAAAGATACTGCCAAGAATTACAAGAGGCCACCGAAACATTGTATTCCGGCACCCACGCCCCAGTATATCCGGTTTGCGCACCATTAATGTAGTTCGCACAAATAATCACGATACGATGCTCGCCGGTCCCACCATTGCATCGACTGACGCCAACATCTTCACTGAAGTCCAAGGTCGCATAGCACTGCTGAGGTTCCGCAAATGCCGACACTGAGGGTGTCAGCAGAGCAGCAACCACAAGGGCGAGCAAGGAAAACAGGCGCACAAGAAAGAACTTCATGAACCCCCCTTTTTCTGAAGCACTGAAACACATCCTTCCGGAGCAGTGTCAGAAATCCAGAGGCCGTACGGAGTAATCACGCCCAGGCAGTGAACCGCCCAATACCAGCCAAGAACCACACCGAGCTTGCTTACTACCGAGTCCACTTCTGCGAAATCACCCGAACGGCTCTACCGAAATCAGCGGGCAACGATGGCTTGACGAGATCCTAGAACCGACCGGGGGTCGTTGTCCGCCGCGAAAGGCTTGAGACGACGACCCCTGGTCCGGATCCGCTAGCTGGCCTTGAAGTACTGATTGGACTCGGGCTTGAACATGAACACGATCGCCGCGATGATCGCCGCGTAGCCCGCCAACGTCAGCAGCGCCTGGATCGCGCCCAGGAAGCCGATGCTGAAGTAGGTGAAGATGCCGAAGATGCCGAACAGGCCCAGCACGCCGAGCACGGTCAGCAGGATGCGGGCCCAGTTGGCGCCCTTGCGCATCTGCATCACGACGACGATCCAGATGGCCGCGAGGACCAGCGGGAAGATGATGCTGCCGACGCCGGGCTTGGAGTCCTCGACGGCCTGTTGGAACGCGGGCCCGAGGTCGCCCAGACCCTCGGTGAGCTTGTCGACGTACGCGTCGATCGTGAAGAACGCCAGGATGTTGCCCAGGATCGACAGACCTGCCGCGACCAGCCAGAGCAGGTAGGCGGTTTCGACGGCCTTCGGCTTCACGGGCGCGGCCGTGTCGGAGTAGCCCAGGGGCGGGGGCGGCGGGAAGCCGGGCTGGCCCTGCTGCGGGTAGCCGCCCTGCTGCGGGTACCCACCAGGCTGCTGACCCTGCGGGTAGCCGCCTTGCTGTGCGTAAGGATCGTTCGGGTTGGTCATGACGCGCACCGTAGGGACCTGCGCATGTGTTTTTCAGGTGAAATCACAATCCGTTAGCTACTCCGAGTGGTCGATTGTTGACCGACCGCGTTAGCACGGAAGTGACCTGCGACGGAAGGCTGGAACATCAACACCAGCACGGCGCCGTCAACGACCATCGTGACCAAGCTGAAAGCGAGGTTGACCGGGCTGACGCCCACGCCGAACGCCGACGCGACGCCGGTCACGATCAGCAGCAGCCGCATCAGGCCGATGAGGATGCCGCCACCGCCGAGGATCGTCAGGACGATCCGGGCCCAGTTGCGGCCGCGGGCCATCCGGTTCGCGATCATCGCGTGGACGAGCACCAGCAGCGAGCACGCCAGCAGGCTGAACAGGACGGCGGCGGACAGCGCGCCGTCGATCTCGTCCTGGCCGAGGTCCGGCTGGGCGCGGCGCAGCTCGGTGAGCAGCATGTCGCCGCTGGTCACCTCCAGCATGAAGCCGAGCGAGCCGAGCAGCGCGCTGCCGATCCACAGCCAGCGCGCGAGGTCGATCAGCTTCGGCGGCTGGGGGCGTTCCGGCTTGGCGGGACGTGTCGTCATTCCCGGTCCAGCCAGGCCGCGGCCTCGACGGCCCAGTAGGTGAGCACGACGTCGGCGCCCGCGCGGCGGATCGAGGTCAGCGTCTCCAGGACGGTGCGCTCGCGGTCGATCCAGCCGTTCGCGGCGGCGGCCTCGACCATCGCGTACTCGCCGGAGATCTGGTACGCCGCGACCGGCACGTCCGCGATCTCCTTCACCGAGCGCAGCACGTCCAGGTACGGCCCGGCGGGCTTCACCATGACCATGTCCGCGCCCTCGGCCAGGTCGAGGGCGACCTCGCGCAGCGCCTCGCGGCCGTTGCCGGGGTCCTGCTGGTAGGTCTTGCGGTCGCCGGTGAGCTGCGAGTCCACGGCCTCGCGGAACGGGCCGTAGAGCGCGGAGGCGTACTTCGCCGAGTAGGCGAGGATGCCCGTGTCGGTGAACCCGGCCTCGTCCAGGGCGGTGCGGATGAAGCCGATCTGGCCGTCCATCATCCCGCTCGGCCCGACCAGGTGGGCGCCCGCCGACGCCTGGGCGACGGCCATCTCGCCGTACACCTCCAGCGTGGCGTCGTTGTCGACCGTGCCGTCCACCGCGAGCACACCGCAGTGGCCGTGGTCGGTGAACTCGTCCAGGCAGCAGTCCGACATGAGGACGGTGCTGTCGCCCAGCTCCGAGCGCAGGTCGTTCAACGCCGCGTTGAGGATGCCGTTCGGGTCGGTCGCGCCGGACCCGACCGCGTCCCGCTCGGCGGGCACGCCGAAGACCATCAACCCGCCGACCCCGGCCTGCACGGCCTCCACGGCGGCCTTGACCAGCGATTCACGGGTGTGCTGGAAGACACCCGGCATGCTGGAGATCGCGACCGGCTGCGTCGCGCCCTCCTTCACGAACATCGGCAGCACGAGCTGGCGCGGCCGGACGGTGGTCTCGCTGACCAGGCGGCGCATCGCGGCCGTGGTCCGCAGTCGGCGGGGGCGGTGTGCTGGGAACACTGGCGGTACTCCCTGGAAGAGGATTGCTGAAACTTCAGGAAACCACGAAGGCCATGTCCGGGGACGCGTGATCCCGGACATGGCCTTCGTGGTGCATCAGGTCTAGATCAGGAACGGCGCAGGCGCTTGGTCTTGCGCGGCGGCGGCAGCGCGCCCTCGGCGCGGAGCCGGGCGGCGTGCTGGGCCAGTGCGTCGACGAGCGCCGGGACGTTCGCCTCCTCCGGCTGCACGTCGACCCGGAGGCCGAACTCGCGAGCCGTCTCGGCGGTCTGCGGGCCGATGCAGGCCACCAGGGTCCGCGCGTGCGGCTTGCCCGCGATGCCGACCAGGTTCCGGACGGTGGACGACGAGGTGAAGCACACCGCGTCGAAACCGCCGGACTTGATCATCTCGCGGGTGTCGGCGGGCGGCGGGGCCGCCCGGACCGTGCGGTACGCGGTGACGTCGTCGATCTCCCAGCCGCGGTCGCGGAGACCGGCGGCCAGCGTCTCGGTGGCGATGTCGGCGCGCGGCAGCAGCACCCGGTCGACCGGGTCGAGGATGTCGTCGTAGGGCGGGAAGTCGTTCAGCAGGCCTTCGCTGGACTGCTCCCCCGACGGCACCAGTTCGGGGATGATCCCGAACGAGCGCACCTTCGCGGCCGTGCTCTCGCCGACGCAGGCGATCTTCACGCCGGAGAACGCGCGCGCGTCCAGACCGAACTCGCGGAACTTCTCCCACACCGCGCGGACGGCGTTGGTCGAGGTGAAGACGACCCACTGGTAGCGGCCGTCGACGAGGCCCTTGACCGAGCGCTCCATCTGCGCGGGGCTGCGGGGCGGCTCGACCGAGATGGTCGGGACCTCCACCGGGATGGCCCCGTGCGAGTGCAGCCGGTCGCTCATCGCGCCCGCCTGCTCCTTGGTGCGGGGCACCAGCACGCGCCAGCCGTACAGGGCGCGCGACTCCCACCAGGAGAGCCGGGCGCGACCCGCGACGGCCGCGCCGACCGTGACGACGAGCGGACCGGAGAGGTCACCCGCGTCCGAGGCCAGCGAGGCGAGCGTGGTGTCGATGGTGCGTTGGCCGAAGCCCGTGCCGTCGACGGTGACGGCGACCGGGGTCTGCGGCGCGACACCGTGTTCGACCAGCGACGACGCCGCCTCGGCGAGGTGGCTGCCGCTGGCGTGCAGCACGAGCGTTCCGGGCGCGGCCGCGAGGCCCGCCCAGTCCACCGTGCCGCGGACGTCGACCTCGGTGTGCACGGCGCCGAGCGCGACACCCGCGTAAGCGGGCACCGCGGTGCCGGCGGGAACGCCCGGCACCACGTCGAAGGCGATGCTGGTGCGGGAGACGGCCTGCGCCTCCTTCACCACCGAGTCGAGGGTGAGCGGGTCGCCCGCGACGAGGCGAACGACGGTGTGGCCGTTCTTCGCCTCGGCGACGAGGTCCTTCGCGACGTCGGCAGGCTCGCCGACGGCGGGCCGGACCTCGACGCCCTCTGGCACCAGCGCGACGATGTCGCTTGGCACATCGGGGTCCGCGACCACGAGTTCAGCCCTCGCGAGCAGGTCGTGGGCCCGGACGGTGAGCAGCCCGGTGTCGCCGGGGCCGGAGCCCACGAATGCGACTCGGCCGGGGGTCTTGCGTGCGCGGGTCATCAGGGCACTCCCCATCTACGCCTCTGGGCCGCTGAGCACCGCGGCCCCGAGGTCGAGCAACTCGGCGGCCAGCGCGCGGCCGAGTTCCTCTGCTGCGGTCAAGTCACCGGTGGCGGAGGCCCGGAGCATCTCGTTCTCCGGAGTCGCCGCGACCCCGCGCAACGAGATGCGGTAGACAACCGCACCGTCGTCGTCGAGGTCTTCCACCACATCGGCCAGTGCGCCGACCGGCGCGCTGCAACCAGCTTCGAGCGCGGCCAACATGGCGCGCTCCGCGGTTACCGCGGCCCTACTGGACGAGTCGTCCAAAGTGGACTGAAGAAGGTGCTCGGTGTCGACGTCGTCGACCCGGCATTCCACTGCTAGAGCGCCCTGGGCGGGCGCGGGGAGCATCTGGATCGGCTCCAAGGTCTCGGTGATCTCGGCGGTGCGGCCGAGGCGCGCGATCCCCGCACGGGCCAGCACGACGGCGTCGAGCTCCCCGTCGGCGACCTTGCGGATGCGGGTGTCGACGTTGCCGCGCAGCGGGACGATGGTGAGTCCCAGGCCGAGCGCTTCGAGCTGCGCGGCCCGCCGCGGCGAGCCGGTGCCGACGGTCGACCCGACGGGCAGCTCCCCGAGGGTGAGGCCGTCGCGGGCGACGAGCGCGTCCCGCGGGTCTTCGCGGGGCGGCACGGCGGCGAGCACCAGACGGGGGTCCGGTGCGGTGGGCAGGTCCTTGTACGAGTGCACGGCGATGTCGATCTCGCCACCGGCCAGCGCGTCGCGCAGCGCGGAGGTGAAGACACCGACGCCGATCTCCGCGATGGGCGCGGAGGAGCGGTCGCCCGGCGTGGAGACCACGACGATCTCGACGTGGGCGCCCGCCTTCTCCAGAACTTCGGCGACGTGGCCGGTCTGCGCGAGTGCCAGTGCACTCCCGCGGGTGCCGATCCTGAGGATGCGGTTCACCGCTTCTCACCTGTATTCGTGCGCGACCCCGCGAGCGGGTCTCCGGTGGCTTGCGTCATGTGGGGCTGGCTGACGGCGTTGGGGGTCTGCGGGTCGAGCCCGAACAGCTCGCGCAGCGCTTCCGCGTACCCGGCGCCGCCGGGAGCCGATGCCAGCTCCTTCACGCGCACGGTCGGGGTGTGCAGGAGCTTGTCGACGACCCTGCGGACGGTCTTGGCGAGTTCGCCGCGCACGGCGGCGTCCAGCTCGGGCAGCCGCGTGTCCAGGCGCAGCAGCTCGGCGTCGACCACCTCGGCGGCGCGCTTGCGCAGCGCCGTGACGGTGGGGGTCACCTCGGCGGAGCGCTGGCCCGCGAGGTAGCCGCGGACCTCCTCGCCGATGATCTCGGTGGCGCGCGCGGCGTCCTGCCCGGTGGGGGCGTCGGTGAGCCTGCGCTGGAGCGTTTCGAGGTCGACGACGGTCACGCCCGCCAGGTCGGCGGCGGCGGGGTCGACGTCCTTGGGCAGGCCGAGGTCGCAGACGACCAGCGGGCGGCTCGGGTCGCGGTCCAGCAGGGCGCTGGCCAGCAGCTCCACGCCGACGACGGTCTCCATCGAGCCGGTGCAGGCGAACACGACGTCCGCGTCGGCCAGTTCGGAGCGCAGCTCGACGAGGTCGACGGAGCTGGCGGGCACGCCCTCGGCGATCAGCGACTGGGCCAGCCGGGCGCCGTTGGCGGCCGTGCGGTTGGCGATGACGACCTCGCCGATGCCCGCGCGGCGCAGGTGGGCGGTGGCGAGACCGCCCATGGACCCCGCGCCGACGACCAGGGCGCGGCGGCCCGCGAGGCCACCCAGCTCGGTCTCGGCGTCGGAGAGGGCTTCGGAGACGACGGAGGCGCCAGCGTGGTCGATGCCGGTCTCGGTGTGCACGCGCTTGCCGACGCGCAGGGCGTTCTGCGCCAGCTCGTGCAGCGTGCGGCCGACCGTGCCCGCGCCGTCCGCGGTCGTGTAGGCCGACCGGAGCTGGCCGAGGATCTGGGCCTCGCCGACGACCATGGAGTCCAGGCCGCCCGCGACGCGGAAGACGTGCTCGACCGCCGCGGCGGCGTAGTGCACGTAGAGGTGCTCGAACAGCTCCGTGGGCTCGGCGCCCGCCTGAGCGGCGAGAACGCCCACCACGTCGTTCATGCCGCCGTGGAACGTCTCGACGACGGCGTAGACCTCGACGCGGTTGCAGGTCGAGAGCAGCATGGCCTCGGAGACACCGGGGCAGCGCAGCAGCTCGTCCAGGACCTTGCCCAGGTCGGGCTCGGCCACGGTGACCCGTTCGAGCACGGGGACGGGGGCGGTGCGGTGCGAGAGACCGACGACAAGCACACTCATGCCGTCACCACGTCTCCGCGAGCCGTTCGGCTCGCGGTCGAGCCGATTCGCGCACTCACGGGCGAATCACCACCCTGTCCACGCCCACTCCGTTGATCACGTCGTTCGCCGCCTGCTCGGCCGAGGCTTCGTCGGCCCGCCGCGCCACGTGGAACGACAGGATCTGCATCTCGACCGCCAAGTCGACCTTGCGCACCTCGACGTCGTCCGGGACCTGGAGGACGACGGGTGCGAAGTTCAGGATGCACTGCACGCCTGCGGATACCAAACGGTCGCAGACCGCCTGCGCGGCCTGGGGCGGCGTCGCGATGACGCCTATCGACACCTCGCGCTCGACGCAGACCGTCGTGATGTCGTCGACGTGGTTGACAGGTATGCCACCCACGGGCACCCCGGTCAGGTCCTCGTCGACGTCGAAGAGGGCGGCGACGGGGAAGCCGCGGCTCTGGAACCCGCCGTAGTTGGCGAGCGCGTGACCAAGATTACCGATGCCGACGACCGCGACGCTGTGCTTGCGGGTCAGGCCGAGGATGCGCTCTATGTGGCTGACGAGCACCTCGACGTCGTAGCCGACGCCCCTGGTCCCGTACGAGCCGACGTAGGAGAGGTCCTTGCGGAGCTTCGCCGAGTTGACCCCGGCGGCCGCGGACAGCTCCTCGCTGGAGATCGTCGTCACGCCCTGGTCGACCATGCCGGACAGCACGCGCAGGTACACGGCGAGCCGCGCGACGGCGGCCTCCGGGATGGCGCGGGCTCGTTCGCGGACGACGACCTCGTCCTGCTCCGGGACGACCGGGGCCCCTTGGACGGCGGGCGCTCCCGGGGTGGTGGTCACGACCTCGTCACCCTCGCCCCGCTGAGCCACCACGCTGGAACTCCTCACAACACACGAAAGTCGACGCACGGACCCGTCGGCATCGAGCGGTGAAACCGCTCCGGCATCTGACGGTGTGACATCACCACCGTACCGCTTGTGAAGGTATGCACAAAGTCGGCGATCTTCGCGCGCCGACGGCTCGCCCGCTGGTCACAGCCCGTCACCTGCGCGTCGGACCACGGATCGGGTGACGATCATCGCGCTTCCGGCGGGGGTGGGAGGGCCTCTACCGATTCAGTTCCGCGCCTTTCGACCGGTGATGGGATGAATTCACCACTTTCGCGTGGAAGCACCGTTGCGCATAGCACTCCTCC